>NZ_JBSXNH010000048.1:0-87131 GCF_056857535.1 Vreelandella sp. L-25 | reverse complement strand
ACCGGTTGACGGCGGGCTGAGGGCTCGCCGCGCCCAACCGGCCAGCAGGCAAGGCGTCAGAACCGCCTTGCAGAAGCTGAGGGGCAGGTTAAGAGCCACACAACAGCACCAACACCAACACCAACACCAACACAGGGGGGGGTGAAGAACCCACGCCTCAGCTCATCCATTAACCTCAAGCCCGACAGACTGCTAGCTGCTATCTAGTGAAGGCGTGTGGAAGCAGGAAGGTTCTGGGGGTGATCTCAGAACCCTCGCCCAAAGCGCGAAGCGCGGCGGGCGGGGAGTGTCAGCGCAAAGATGGCACGCCGTTCTGGAACGACTTATATGTGTCTCCAGTGCGGGATGACCAAGGGCATATCACCCACTTTGTAGGTGTACAGCACGATATCTCACAGCATAAAGCTTATGAGGCACGCCTTGCTTATCATGCCACCCACGATGACCTCACTCGCTTACCCAACCGTATGCAGTTTGAAGAAAAGCTGCATCAACGGTTCGCCCATGCCCAAGAAAGTGGTGAGCGCATTAGCGTGTTGTTTGTAGATCTAGATGATTTCAAGCCAATCAATGACACGCTAGGGCACGCAGTGGGCGACCAAGTATTGATAGAGGTCGCTAAGCGCCTGCATGCTGCCCTGCGGCAAGCGGATACGGTTGCCCGGCTAGGGGGCGATGAATTTGTACTACTGCTTACTAATATCGTTGATAAAGGGCAAGTGATTGACGTGGCGGAGCGTTTATTGCCAGCGCTCGCTAAGCCTTACTGCATCGATGGCCATGAGCTGTATTTGACCGCCAGCGTGGGTATTGCCATGAGCCAGCCCGATACTCCCCAGCCACAAACCCTGATTCAGCAAGCGGATATGGCGATGTACAAAGCCAAGCAGCAAGGCCGTAACGCCTATGCGTGGTTCAGCCACGACATCAACGAAGTGGCCAACGAGCGGGTCAGCCTGCGTAACGACCTGCAGGAAGCCATCGACCACCAAGGCTTTGAATTGCATTATCAGCCGCTGTTTAACCGGCATGGGCGAATCGACAGCGTGGAAGCACTGCTGCGCTGGCCGCACCCTATTAAAGGTTATATTTCCCCTGCCCGCTTTATTCCCTTGGCGGAGGCTACTGGGCAAATTATGCCGATTAGCGAATGGGTGCTGCAGCGGGCCTGTAAGGATATGCTCAAGTTGCAGCGCAGCGGGTTGGGGGAGCTGCGGGTCGCGGTGAATCTTTCGCCTTTGCAGTTCCACCGTGACAGTTTTCTAGCCACGCTGCGTCAAACGTTATTGGATACTGGATTGCCAGCAGAGCAGTTGGCCCTAGAGTTGACCGAAGGCATCCTGATGGATAATACCGACGCAGCAATCAATATTCTTAATGAGTTACACACTATGCAGGTCAGTGTGTCGATTGATGACTTTGGTACTGGCTACTCAAGTTTGAGCTATCTCAAGCACTTGCCGATCAGCACGATCAAAATTGATCGCAGTTTTATCAGTGAGATCACCAACAGCGACGGTGATTCAGCTATTGTGCAGGGGGTGATCTCCATGGCTCATCACCTAGGCCTTAATGTGGTGGCTGAAGGCGTGGAAACCAACGAGCAGCATCAGCGACTGTTGGCGTACCGCTGTGATTTATTCCAAGGTTTTGGGCTAGCGAAACCCATGCCGCTGGCAGAGCTTGAGCGTTTAATGGCCGAACAGGAAGTGTCTACCTCTACGAACAGCTAACGAGCCGCTATGGAAAACACAGCCACTTCTCCATGGTATTTGTACCTGCTTGAGTGTAGGCGCGGTACCTATGTAGGGATTACTAACAACCTCGCCAAACGCTACCAAGCCCACGCGACGGGTAAAGGCGCGCGCTATACCCGGGCAAACCCGCCACTAGCGTTACTGGGCGCGCAACCCTTTGCCGACCGTGCCGCTGCCAGCCGTGCTGAGTATCAGTTAAAGCAGCAGACCCCAGCCCAAAAGCGTCGCTGGGCAGCTGACTGGCCGTATCACGCATAAAGAAGGAAACCGCATGCTAACGTTTTTTTCCGAAGGTAGCCGCCAGCGCCAAGCCCGTAGCGAACTCCACGATGGCGCTTTAGTTACCCCCTTTGAGTGCCCCGAGCGGATGGATTTGGTATTGGCTGCCTTGAGCAAAGCCGCGTTTGAAGTTCGTTCGCCCAGTGACTACGGCCTTGCGCCCGTGCTGGCGGTTCACGATGCTGATTACGTCGCGTTCTTGGAAAACTGCTGGCAGGCATGGCAAGCGGCGGGCCACGCGGGCGAGGCCATCCCCAATATCTGGCCAGCCCGTACGATGCGCGGTGACCGTATTCCCCAGTCGGTGAGCGGCCAGTTGGGCTACTACGCCCTTGCTGCTGAAACTTCGATTACGGAAGGCACCTTTGCCGCTGCCATGGCAAGTAAAGATACCGCGCTGGCGGCAACCGATCATACCCTCGCTACTGGTGAGCCGACCTTCGGCCTGTGCCGTCCGCCGGGCCACCACGCGGCGGTGGATCAATTCGGCGGCTACTGCTTTTTTAATAATGCCGCCATCGCTGCCCAGCGCGCGCTGGACGCTGGCAAGCGCCGTGTCGCGATTCTCGACGTGGATTTTCATCACGGTAACGGCACCCAGCAGATCTTCTATCGCCGTGACGACGTGCTATTCGCCTCGCTCCACGGCGACCCTGATGTCACCTTCCCCTACTTCTCAGGCTACGCCGACGAAACCGGCGAAGGGGCAGGCGAAGGCTTCACGATCAATTACCCGCTGCCGCCGGGCACCTCCGTTGCGACGTGGATGGCCGCGTTGGATGAGGCGCTGGCGCATATCCATAGAGCAGAGTGTGAATTGCTGGTGGTATCGCTGGGTGTGGATATTTTTGAAGGTGACCCGATCAGCGCCTTTACCTTTCAGCACGTCGACTTTATTGCCCTTGGGCAACGTCTCGCGGCCGCTGGGCTACCCTGCGTGTTTTTAATGGAAGGGGGCTACGCCGTTGAGGATATCGGGGTCAACGTGGTGAACGTCTTACAAGGGTTTGAGGAGGTCACGCAGGGCGTGAAATAAGGCATTAAGGTGACAGTTGCACGAAATTCGGGCAGTCTTATGCCTTTTTGGCCTATCCTGTAGGCGGTTATCTCTTTTTCACCTTATCGTTCAACGTGGGGAGCGGCGCGTGGCAGTTTACGGCGGTATTCAGGCACATGAAGTGGAGCGTTGGCTAAATGCCCTCACCAACGCGGCCTACGACCGACGCTGCCCGCTCTCTAAAGTGCACGGGGGCAACGCTCGTGCTCGCACTGCCCGCCAGGATTTACTTCATCTTGCGACCGCGTTTCGCGGCGGTGAGCGCAGCCGCGAAACGGTAGCGGGTGGTTTAAGCCGCTGGTGCCAGCACTATCTGACCGAAGCAGAGTGGTACGTGCTGGTAGGCGGACGCCAGCCCGTTGCCCAGGCGAAGCCCACCCCGCGTGTGATGGAGCAATCTACCGAAGTGCCTACAGCCGACGAGCAAGCCGCTGTCGATGCCTTGGAAGTGCTTTACCAACACCGTGTGGGTTAACCTACGGACGTTCGCGCTGTTACAATGGAGGCATGAACAGTGCCTCTGCCGCTCCGGCGACCGCCTCCCTTGATGATCCTTTCTACTACTTAGTGAATTTTCGCTTCCTGGTCGCGTGGGTGCAGGCGCGCCACGGAGATTTACTCAGTGCCGATGAGCATCACACGCTCCAGCAGTGGTCGCAGCTGCCCCGCGCTTCTCAAGCGCTGTTAGTGCGGATGGTGATGCGTAAAGGCGAGCTGTTTCGCGTGGATAAGCTCAGCTACCCCGAAATTGGCGATACCCATCTGGCGTTGGCACCGCTGATGGCGCTTGGCTGGGTGGATGACGCGCCGCTGTTAACCATTGAGGAGTTGTTTCGGCTGCTGCGCTTGAGCGAGCTGCGCCACGCCTTGCAAGCTCCTATCAGCACCGCCGGGCTGCCGTCTAATGCCACCAAAACGGCGCTCCAAGCCGCGTTAATGCCGGTGCTTACCGATTCAATACCGCTGCGCCAGTGGTGGCCTGCCGCAACAACGCACATCGTGCGGCTCAACGTCATGGCGCTGTGCGACCGTCTGCGGCTGATGTTTTTTGGCAACCTGCGCCAAGATTGGGCCGAGTTCGTGCTCACCGAGCTTGGCTTGCAGCGTTTTGAACAAGTGCCGCTGACCGCCGAATCACGGGCGTTTCAGCATCGAGACGAGGTGGACACCTACCTAGCACTACACCACCTGCGCGAACGCCTAGAAAACGGTGAGCTGCCTGAACAGCTGGCCACAGAAGTGCCCGCGGCCTCCAACAACCGTTGGCTAGACGCACGCCGCTCGCGGCTGCTGCTGACCCTGGGGCAAACGGCGGAACGCAGCGGTGAAGCAGAACAAGCGCTTTTGTTGTACGCCGAATCGACTAACAGCGAGGCGCGCATTCGTAGGCTGCGGGTGTTAGAGCGGTTAGGCCGTTACCAGGAAGGTTACGAGCTGGCCCAGGCCGCGCTGGGGCAGGCGAGAGAGAGCGAAACCCAAGCGCTTGGGCGCTTATTGCCGCGCTTGGCGCGCAAGCTGAACCAGCCCGCCCCCCAGGCCGTGAAAGCAGCCGAGGCCCCGACCTACGTACTGGAGCTTCCTGGCCCTCAATCGGTAGAGCGCGCCGTTGCCGAACACTTATCCACCGCCAGTGCTCCGGTGTTCTATGTGGAAAACTGCCTAATCACCGGGCTTTTTGGTCTGCTGCTCTGGCCAGCGATTTTCAAACCGCTGCCGGGGGCGTTTTTTCATCCGTTTCATAGTGGGCCTGCGGATTTGTACCGCGAGGACTTCGTTCGCCAGCGCCAAGCCGAGATCGACGCCTGCCTGGCACAGCTAGACGACGGGCGCTACCGTGAGACGATGCGCGCGACTTGGCACGCCAAGCAGGGCATTACCTCGCCGTTTGTGCACTGGGGTGTTTTGAGCGAACCGCTGTTAACAGCCGCGCTTAGCTGCCTGCCCGCCGCGCATCTGCACGCCTGCTTTACCCGCTTGCTGAGTGACCTAAAGCACAATCGGGCAGGCCTGCCGGATCTTATTCAGCTAATGCCCGATGCGCCCGCCGGGAAGCCTCGCTACCGTATGATCGAAGTGAAAGGCCCCGGTGACCGTCTGCAGGATAACCAGCGCCGCTGGATTGATTTCTTCTGCCGCCACGACATGCCGGTCGAGGTGTGCCACGTGCGCTGGCAGCCAACTTCATGAGCCGCTATCGGGTCGCGGTGCGTACGCTGTGCGATTTCACCGCACGCCAAGGCGACCTCGACCACCGTTTTACCCCCGCGCCCAGCGCCCAAGAGGGCATTGAAGGCCACGCGCTGGTGGCCAAACGGCGAGAAAACATAGCGGGCTACCTGGCCGAATTACCGCTCTCCGGCGAATATCAGGGGCTACGCGTGGTGGGCCGCGCTGATGGCTTTGATGTGGCGGCAAATTGCGTTGAAGAGATCAAAACCCATCGCAGCAGCCTAGCGCGCATGGCGGATAACCAGCGCGCACTGCATTGGGCCCAGGTGAAGGTATACGGCGCGCTGCTCTGCGCTGAGCGCGGGCTTTCATACATCACGCTGGCGCTGGTGTACCTGGATATTGCCAGCGGCCAGGAAACCCGGCTGACGCTTGATGCCCGTGCCGAGGAGCTAGCGGCGTTTTTTGCCGACCAGTGCCAGCGCTTTTTAGCCTGGGCCGAGCAGGAGGCCGCCCACCGCGAGTGCCGCGATGCGTGGCTCGCCACGCTGACCTTTCCCCACGTGGACTTTCGTCCAGGGCAGCGGGCGTTGGCCGAAGATGTGTTTAAAGCCGCCAGCACCGGACGCTGCCTGCTGGCCCAAGCGCCCACCGGCATTGGCAAAACCCTGGGCACGCTGTTTCCCATGCTCTCTGCGATGCCCCGTCAGCGGCTCGACCGCATCGCTTTTCTCACTATGAAAACGCCTGGCCGCCGCCTCGCGCTCGACGCCTTGGTGAGCCTAGAGGCTCCTGCCCAGCCGCTGCGGGTGCTGGAACTCGTCGCCCGCGATAAAGCCTGTGAATACCCCGGCACCGCCTGCCAGGGCGATACCTGCCCTTTAGCAAAAGGGTTTTACGACCGCTTGCCTGCCGCCCGCCAAGCGGCGGTGGAAAAAGGCTGGCTAGCGCGCGATGCGCTGCGGGAGGTGGCGCTGGCGCATCAGGTTTGCCCCTACTACTTAGGCCAGGAGCTGGCCCGCTGGGCTGATGTGGCGGTGGGGGATGTGAACCACTGGTTCGATAGCCACGCGCTGCTGCACGGGCTTGCTCAAGCCAACGACTGGCGAGTGGGGCTGCTGGTAGATGAGGCGCATAACCTGGTAGACCGTGCTCGCGGCATGTACAGCGCCGCGCTCTCCCAGCAGCGCTTGAGCTTCCTGCGCCGTCACTCCCCGCCCGCCTTAGCCAAGCCGCTGGCCCGCGTGGGCAGGCAGTGGCAGGCGCTTAATAAAGAGGTGGCCGCCCAAGCGCCGGAGCGGCGTTACCACTTGCTAGAAACGCTGCCCACCAAACTGGTGAGCGCACTGCATACCCTTGCTGGGGCGATGACTGATTATCTCGTGGAACATCCCGAAGGGGCGAATCAGGCGCTTCAAGAGCTGCTGTTTGAAGCGCTGGCGTTCTGCCGCTTGGCGGAATCGTTTGGCGACCACTCCCTCTGTGATCTGGAAAGTCAGGGCAAAGGAAGTGCGGTGCTTGGGCTACGCAATGTGGTCCCGGCGGACTTTCTCGCCCCGCGCTTTAAGCGCGCTCACTGCACGGTGCTGTTTTCCGCCACGCTGTCGCCTTTTTACTACTACCGCGACTTACTGGGGTTGCCGGAGCGCAGCGTATGGCGCGAGGTGGAATCTCCCTTCGTGGCGCAGCAGCTAGAGGTCCATGTGCGTAGCGATATCTCGACCCGCTACCATCACCGCGTGGCGTCGGTACCCCCGATTGTGGCGACACTGGCGGCGCACTATCAGCACAAGCCGGGGCACTACTTGGCGTTTTTCAGTAGCTTTGCTTACCTCGAACAGGTGATGAATGCATTCGAGCAGGCGCATCCTGAGATTCCGGTGTTTGCGCAAACGCGAAGCATGCAGGAGCCCGAGCGAGAGGCGTTTTTGGCGCGCTTTGCCCCCGGCGGTAAAGGCATCGGTTTTGCCGTGTTGGGTGGTGCCTTCGCGGAGGGCATTGACCTGCCCGGTGAGCGATTGATCGGTGCCTTTGTGGCAACACTGGGCTTGCCGCCGTTTAACGACTTTAACGAAGCGCTGAAAGCCCGATTGCAGGCGCGCTTTGGCCGGGGAGGCGACTATACCTACCGTATTCCTGGGGTGATCAAGGTGATACAGGCCGCTGGGCGAGTGATCCGCAGCCCCGACGATGAAGGGGTTGTGGTATTAATGGATGACCGTTTTGCCCATGCCCAGGTGCGCGCACTGCTGCCGCGCTGGTGGCAGTTAGTCTGATCCCATCACTGTAAGGAAACCTATCAACGCTATGGCAGATTTACTTTGGTATCAGTACGTGCTGATTGGGCTTATCTTTGCCTGGAGCGGTTTTGTGCGCACCAGTCTTGGCTTTGGTGGCGCGGTCTTGGCGCTGCCGTTTCTCCTGCTCGTCGTCAACGAACCATTGGTGTTCCTGCCGATTATTGCTATTCATCTGCTGATTTTTTCCAGTTGGATTGCCTGGAATGGGCATCGTCAGCTGCAGCAGGCGGGCAGCAGCGCTGCGGTTCAGAGCAACATCGACTGGGGCTATTTAGGCAAAGCGCTCAAGATCATGATCGTGCCCAAGCTGGTGGGGGTGGTTGGGTTGCTCACCCTGCCCGCCAATGTGATGACCAGTATTATCTTCGGTATCGTGATCATCTACGCCATCGGCTATGTGCTAAATAAGCCGTTTAGAAGTAACAATAAGTACGTGGATTATGTACTGCTGGGGCTGGGGGGCTACGTTAGCGGCACGTCGCTGATTGGCGCACCGCTGATTGTGTCCGTGTTCGCCACTCATGTCGCGAAAGAGCAGTTACGCGACACCATGTTTGTGCTGTGGTTTATTTTGGTCGTGATCAAAATGGTGTCGTTTGTGATTGCGGGCGTTGACCTACAGCTCATTCATCAACTGTGGCTGCTGCCCTGTGCCTTTATCGGCCACTTGCTTGGTGAAAAAGCCCACCGCTACTTGCTTAATGCCGATACGGGGCTGTTTTTTCGCGTATTGGGCGCAGTGCTGATTGTGGTCAGTGTGGTAGGGCTGATTCACCCGCCGGGGTAACTTGCACACAAACAAAAACGGCCACTTGCTCTAAAAGCTAAGTGGCCGTTTTCATTGAATTCTTGGTCGGAATAGCAGGATTCGAACCTACGACCTCTGCCTCCCGAAGGCAGCGCTCTACCAAGCTGAGCTATATTCCGAAAGTTGCTGAGGCGTGCCCAACAACGGGACGAATCATACGCAGGCGAAGGGCTTTTTTCAAGCCTCTTTTTTCACGCCCTTTCTTTGTACAACGCGAAAAGCGTTGTCGGTTACGCTTGGCGATCTACGGCTAAGCGGGCAAGTTGAGCCATGCTATCGCGATAAGGGCTAGGGGGCAGGGCATCCAGTTCGGCTAGCGCTTTATCCGCCATCTCTTCTGCCCGTACGCGGGTGTACGCCAGCGCCCCGGTGTCGTGAATAATCGCCAGTACGTCGTCTAGCTGTTCAAGACCGCCTTTGCGAATCACCTGACGAATCAGCTTGGCTTGCTCAGGGGTGCCGCGCTCCATGGCGTGAATGAGCGGTAGCGTGGGCTTGCCTTCGGCCAAGTCGTCGCCAACGTTTTTGCCCATCGCCTCGGCGTCGCCTTGATAGTCCAGCAAGTCGTCAATCAGTTGGAAAGCGAGACCCAGGTAGCGGCCGTAATGCTGCAGGGCGCGCTCCTGCTCCGGCGTAGCTTCGGCGAGCACCGCGCCGCTGTGGGAGGCGGCTTCAAACAGCATCGCGGTTTTACCCTGGATGGTCTCGAAGTAATCCGCCTCGGAAATACTGGGGTTGCCAATGTTGGTCAACTGCAGCACTTCACCTTCTGCGATCACGCAGGTGGCTCCGGATAGGATCGCCATGATGCGCATGGAGCCTACATCCACCATCATCTGGAACGAGCGGGAGTAGAGGAAATCACCCACCAGCACGGAAGGCGCATTGCCCCAGGCGTCGTTGGCGGTTTTCTTGCCACGGCGCATGTGCGACTCATCCACCACGTCATCGTGCAACAGAGTGGAGGTATGCATAAACTCGATCAGCGTGGCGAGGGTAATATGCTTGTCGCCCTCGTAGCCCAACGAGCGCGCTGCCAACAGTACCAGTAGCGGGCGCAGGCGTTTACCGCCGCTTTCGATGATGTACTGGCCGATGGTTTCCACCAGCGGCACGCGAGAATTCAACTGCGTCACAATGGTGCGGTTGACGGCCTCAAAATCGTCGGCCACCACGGCGTGCAGCGGTGAAGGCGAAGGGCTGGCAGGCGGGATTGAGGAGACGTTGGCTGTCATGGGTTCCGTTCATCGCGGCAGGTAAGAGTGGAGCTCATGCTATGGGGCTGCCTGTAAGGCGTCAAGGCATAGCCGCGCTAAGCAGGCCCAGGCCGGCGTTTGGAAGATTGACAAGCCCCGGTGGCCTTGTGGTATGAAGCGATAGTCGTTATAATCCGCGACCCACTCATCATGCTCCCTGTCAGATGGCTGCCAAAAGAGGCGCCACTCGCAGCAGGTCGATAAGAGCGGAAGGCGATGAGCGTTGGTTACGCGGGGCGTAACCGGCATTAACGACAAGTCCGGAGAGCGACATGTACGCAGTTATTAAAAGCGGTGGTAAACAGTACCGCGTTCAAGAAGGTCAAACCCTCAAGCTCGAGAAAATCGAAGTCGCTACCGGCGAAACGATTGAGTTTGATGAAGTGCTGCTGGTTGCAGACGGCGATGACGTAAACATTGGCGCACCTTTCATTAGCGGTGCCAAAGTTTCCGCTGAAATCGTTTCCCACGGCCGTGGCGATAAAGTGACGATCATCAAATTCCGTCGCCGGAAGCACCACATGAAGCGTCAGGGCCACCGTCAGTGGTTCACTGAAGTCAAAATTACCGGAATTTCTGCGTAAGCAGCCAATTCCCTTTAGGAGGATTTTGCAATGGCACATAAAAAGGCAGCCGGCTCCACGCGTAACGGTCGCGATTCCGAATCCAAACGCCTTGGTGTGAAACTCTTCGGTGGCCAAGCGGCAACCGCAGGTAACATCATCGTTCGTCAGCGTGGCACTCGTTTCCACGCAGGCACTGGCGTTGGCCTGGGTCGTGATCACACGCTGTTCGCTCTGAACGACGGCTTCGTGAAGTTCGAGACCAAAGGTCCGAACAACCGTAAATTCGTCAGCATCGTTTCTGCCTAAGCAACCTCGGTTGCTTTGAGTAAGTTGGTTGGTATGACTTACGCAGTGCGAAGATGACGAAAGAAAAGCCCCGCCATGGCGGGGCTTTTTTGTCTTTTCGATCCCTTTTGCCCGCATGAGACGGGTGGGGATAGTGCAGTGAGGGCGGCGGAAGCGGCCGGGAGAATCCAATGCAGTTCGTCGATGAAGCCTCGATTATTGTTGAGGCAGGTAAGGGCGGCAATGGCTGTCTGAGCTTTCGCCGCGAGAAATATGTGCCCAAGGGTGGCCCCGATGGTGGTGATGGCGGCCACGGTGGCAGCGTTTATCTGATTGGTGATGATTCGCTCAACACCCTGATTGATTTCAAATTTCAGCGTTTCTACAAAGCTGAAAATGGGCAAGGCGGCATGGGCCGCCAGATGAGCGGTAAAGCTGGTGAAGACCTGCACGTAAAAGTGCCGGTGGGCACCACGGTGATTGATGAAGACACCCTTGAGGTGATTGCCGACGTGACCGAAATTGGTCAGGTCGTGCTGGTAGCAGAAGGCGGCCGCCGTGGGTTGGGGAATATTCACTTCAAATCCTCTACCAACCGTGCGCCGCGGCGCACCACGCCGGGCACCGAAGGCGACCGTCGTAACCTGCGCCTGGAAATGAAAGTGATGGCGGATGTGGGCTTGCTAGGCATGCCCAACGCCGGTAAGTCGACGCTGATTCGTTCGGTCTCTGCGGCCAAGCCCAAAGTGGCCAACTACCCGTTCACTACGCTGGTGCCAAACCTGGGCGTGGTGAAGCTGGGGATGCATGAGCACTTTGTAATGGCCGACGTACCGGGGCTGATTGAAGGTGCCTCCGACGGTGCTGGCCTGGGGCTGCGCTTCTTGAAGCACCTGACCCGCACGCGGCTGCTGTTCCACGTGGTTGATGTGGCGCCGTTTGATGAGTCCGACCCGGTGGAAGCCGCGCAGGCGATTATTCACGAGCTTGGTCAGTTCTCTCCGGCGCTCTCCGAGCGGCCCCGCTGGCTGGTGCTGAATAAGTTCGACCTGCTGCCGGAAGAGGAGCGCGAAGCGCGGGCCCAGGCGATCATCGAGGCGCTGAACTGGGACGGTCCAGTGTTCCGTATTTCGGCGATCAGCAGCGAAGGCACTGACAAGCTGGTGCAGGCGGCGTACCGCTGGCTCACCGAGCAGCAGCGTCTGGAAAACGAAGACGAAGAGGCCCATGCCCGCGAGCAGGAGATGCGCCGTCGCATGGAGGAGGAGTCGGTGGCCCGTACCGAAGCCCGCCTTGGCCGTCGTCGTAAGCGCGATGATGAAGAAGACGATGACGATTTCGACGACGATGATTACGATGTCGAAGTGGAGTACGCCCCGTAGGCAGAAGGCGTTCTGGGAACGATAAATCGCGTGAGCGCAATGGCGTGGGAGAGTCGTGACGTGGAAAGCAACGAGCAGTTGCCGGGCCGTGAGGCGCTGAGTAGCGCCCGCCGGGTAGTGGTCAAAATTGGCAGCGCGCTGCTCACTAATGATGGTCGTGGGCTGGACGAAGCGGCCATTGGCGGCTGGGTGGATCAAATTGCCGCCCTGCATCAGCAGGGTAAAGAGGTGGTGCTGGTCTCCTCCGGTGCGGTGGCAGCTGGCATGGTGCGCCTGGGCTGGCAGGCACGCCCCAGCGCCGTGCACGAGCTGCAGGCGGCCGCCGCCGTGGGCCAAAATGGCCTGACTCAGTGCTACGAGCAGCACTTTGCGCGCCACGGCATGCTCAACGCGCAGATTCTGCTTACCCACGACGACCTCTCTAACCGCAAGCGCTACCTGAATGCGCTCTCGGCATTGCGCACGCTGGTCGAAATGCGCGTGGTACCGGTGATCAACGAAAACGATACCGTCGTCACCGACGAGATCCGCTTTGGCGATAATGACACCCTCGGCGCGCTGGTGGCCAACCTGCTGGAAGCCGATGCGCTGCTGCTGCTCACCGACCAAGAAGGTCTGTTCGATGCCGACCCCCGCCACAACCCTGACGCCACGCTGATTACTGAGGGGCGTGCTGACGACCCCCGCTTGGCCGCCGTGGCAGGCAGCGGCGGGGCGTTGGGCCGGGGTGGTATGAGCACCAAAGTGCGCGCTGCCCAGCTCGCGGCGCGTTCCGGCGCGGTAACTGTGATTGCCAGTGGTCGCCAGCCGGAGGTAATTACTCGGGTAATGAACGGTGAAGCACTCGGCACGCTGCTGCGCCCGGATCAAGCCCCTATGGCAGCGCGCAAGCGCTGGCTAGCGGGTCAGCTTCAGGTGCGCGGTACGCTGGTGCTGGATGCGGGCGCGGTCAACGTGCTGCGTGGTAAAGGCTCTAGCCTGCTGGCCGTTGGCGTGCGTGACGTGCAGGGCAGTTTTAAGCGCGGCGACATGGTGCTGTGTGTGGATGAGCAGGGCACTCGCGTGGCCAAGGGCTTGGTCAACTACGGGGCCGACGAAGCTCGCCAGCTAGCGGGCCAGCCAAGCCACCAGATCGAAGCCATCCTTGGTTACGTGGAAGCCCACGAACTGATCCACCGCGACAACTTGGTAGTGGTTTAAACGGCGGGTTAGCCACGCCGCTTCGGCGGTAGCGGTACCTGGCGCGGCCAGTCGTCGGGTACCACCATCAGCCGCGTTAGCGGTCTCTCCTGGCAACTCTTTTCCCAGTAGTTCTCTTCCCAGCAGTTCTCTTCTCCCTTCGGGTCGTACAGCATCACTTGCTGCGGCCCGTAGCGGTTGACCTGTGCCATCACGGCCTCCATCCGCTCATTGGCGTTGCCAAACGCGTCGAGCAATGGCGGCGCTAACCAGTGGGGCTTTGCTAGCCACGCGACCTGTAGCGCCGTGCTGTAGCATTCAGCCACGCTGGGCCAAGCGTGTTGATGGCACCACCACCCCCGCCGATGCTCGGCCGTTGCCCCGACAGGTGGTGGCAAGTTGGCCTGCCATGGATAAAACAGCACGCCGGGCATGGCAAGCTGCTGGGTCAGCAGGTTGCTTAGCGTGGTCGCTTCGCCCGTATCTCTGGGCGTTAACCAGTGGGCAATATTCGCCTGCGCGGTGGCAGTACGGGAGAGCGGTAGCTGATGATGGAGCAGATGACTGCACTTCAAGGCCAAACTGTCCAAACCACCGGGGCCAATCCAGCGGCTTTGGCTGTTGGCTTCGCCTGGCCCGTCGGGAAGACCAAGATAGAACTTGATCGCTACTTCCAAATGCACCGGCGCTGGGTTTGTCCGCGTGCGATAAAGCATATCCAGCTCGCCCAGCGTTGTGCGGCGTTGAGTAATACGCAGATTATTGGCCAGCAGGCGGGTATTAGGGGCGTTATCCAGTAACAGCTGCCACAGCCGCTCATGGTAGTGGCCCATGCGCGTCGCTAGCTTGCCATTCAGCGCCTCAACGCCGGGCAGTAGAGCGGTCAGCCATGCATGGTGATTGTCTGCAAGGCCCAGCGTTAAGCCTGTGGGCCTCCCAGGATAAGCGCCAAGGGTGACTAAATCGGGGGTTGCTAACAGCCAAGCGAGATCGCGCAGCACTGTATGGCGTATCGCGTCGCTGACACCTTCGGCGGAGGTCGTCAAAAAGTCTCTCCTATTCGCTAGCTTGAGAGGCGGCTGTGCTAACCGCCTGTGGCTACGCTAACGACATTCATGTGGGATGCCAATCAAATCCTAGTGAATGCGTAGGTACAAAAAAGCGGCGAGCCCGAAGGCCCGCCGCAGAGAGTGTATGAATAGAGTGTCTTAACAGAGCGTACTAACAGAATGTACGGCTAGATGTACGAGACGCGAATGTGATTAGTCGCGATCCATCTGGGTGACTTCAAAAGAACCCTGGCGCAGGCTCAGTTCCAGCTCGCGGCCGTTTTGCTCGCGGCCTTCAACATCGATGATGCCGCTTTTATCGATATCGATGCTTTCAAATTCGGTCATACCTTCCTGGCTGGCAGCATTGAGTGCTTGGCGCACGTCATCTTCGCTCATGCCCCAGGCTCCGGTAATCAGGCGCTTACGCTCTTCTTGCAGGGTGTCGCCGTTATCCATGGAGAAGTCCACATCGGCGTACCACTCATCGTCTAACCAGCCTTCTAATTCTACACGGCCACGGTCATCAACATTGATCTCTTCGATGTGGCTGAACCCGTAGTCGGCGGCGTAGGTTAGAATGTCATCGATCCGGTCCATCGGCTGAGTGTCTGCTTGGGCGCTACCTGCAGCAGCGGCAAGCAGAAGAGCAGAAGTTGGGATCAGCAGCATTTTTTTCATAGCGTTCATATCAAATTCCTTCTTTGCTTAGTGAATGCATTGCCGGATGATGCCTAACGAAGGTCAGTTAGCGAATGCGACAGGGTATTTATATCACCGGGGTTCTTTCCTTAACCTGACAAAGCCGTTCATCTAGCGTTCATGTTGCCTTTGGCATCCTACTGTTATGAAAATGACGTCTCTTCTCTCTATTAAGCAGCGCTCCTGGCAACGGCTCCCCTATAAGGGCGGGCTGGTATTGGCGCTGGTCCTCGTATTGATGGGTAGTGCGACCGGTGACCAGCACTGGGAGGCCCTGCACAGCGAAGTGCGGCGAGGCGACGTGGTTCCCCTTGATACCATTCTCGACTGGCTCGACGCCCACTACATCGGCGACGTGTTGGAGGTTGAAATCGAGCGCGATGATGGGCTGGTCGAGTATGAAATCAAGCTGCTAGGCCCCCAAGGGCAGGTGGTGGAGTTTGAGTTCGACGGTCACAGTGGCCAGCTTATGCAAATAGAGGGCGTGCGCATCCGCGAGATGCAGCGTTAAGACGTTTGCCTGCGGTCCCCCATCTTCCTGCCTCCATTGGGTTTATTGATAAGGGGTTTTTGATGAAGTGTTTACTGGTAGAGGATGACCAGGCGCTTGCCCGTGAGCTGAGTCAAGCGTTGCAAGATGGTGACTGGATCGTTGAGCTGGCGGAAAACGGCCAGGAAGCAGATTTTTTGGTGCGCACAGAGGCGTACGATACGGTCATTTTGGATATTGGCCTGCCCGATGGCGATGGCACTCGCTGGCTCTCTTCTTGGCGGGAAGATGGTATTGATCTGCCGGTACTGATCTTAACGGCCCGTGAACGCTGGGCCGATAAAGCCGCTGGCTTTACCGCGGGTGCCGATGACTACGTCACCAAACCCTTCGAACCCGCCGAAGTGCTGTTTCGCCTGCAGGCATTGGTGCGCCGTACCCATGGCCATGCGCACCCGGTGCTTAAAGTGGGCGAGCTTAGCCTGGATACTCACACCCAACATGTCACTTTGGTGGGGCGTCCCGTGAGCTTAACTGCTCAGGAAACCCGCCTATTAAGCTACTTAATGCATGCTGCGCCCAGAGTGGTCAGCCGTAGCGAGCTGTCTGAGCACGTTTACGACCGTGACCACGAGCCCGACTCCAACGTCATTGATGTTCAGGTCAGTCGGTTGCGGCGCAAGCTAGGCGCGTGGCGCATTGCCACGCTGCGCGGTCAGGGGTATCGCCTGTTAGCCGATGAACCGAGCGATTCATGAACGCTAATGTGGTCTCTTGGAGTCAGCGCTGGGCTAGCCGCTCTATCAATCTACGCCTGCTGTTGGCGGTGCTGCTCATGGTGCTGCTGGCGCTGCCGGTTGCTGGTTGGCTATTGGCCCACCATTACCGCACCGCTGCGGTCAATGCGTTTGATGAACGGCTGGAAGCGACCCTCAACGTAGTGATTGCCGGGGTCACTTACGACCCGCTGGCCGGGCAGCTCAACTACGAGCGCGCGCTGGGTGATCCCCGTTTCGATCATGTGTATTCGGGTTGGTATTGGCAGATTACCGACGATGCGAACCACTCGGTCACGTCGCGCTCGTTATGGGATCAGCGCTTGCCGGTGCTGGAGAGCGAGCGGGTGACCGCCCGCACGTTACCAGGCCCAAGGGGACAGCAGTTACGTGTCGTTGAACGCGATATTTATCTAGCGCCTTTAGAAACACCGCTGCACGTGAGCGTGGCTGCGCGGGACGATGATTTACGCGAAGATATTCAGGAGTTTCAGCAGATGCTGTGGTTGGGCCTGCTGGGCCTAGGGGCGCTGCTACTGGGCGTACTGGCGCTTCAGGTACGCTGGGGGTTAGCGCCGCTGCGGCGTATGAATGCTAACCTGCGCGAGGTGGAGCAGGGGCGAGCAGAGCAGTTAGAAACTCGTTTGCCCGACGAGTTGGCCACATTGGCAAAATCCATGAACGCCGTGCTGGCCCGTGACCAGCGGCTCATCGAACGGGGCCGCCACACGGCAGGTAACCTCGCTCACGCCCTAAAAACGCCGATTAGTGTGATGCGGCTGTTGGCCAAACAGCTACCGGGCGAGAGTCGCGATACCTGGGAGGCCGAGCTATCGCGTATCGACAGCGCTGTGCGCCACCATCTGGCGCGGGCTTCCGCTGCGGGCGAGGGAGTACGCTTTGCTCCGGTGGCCCTCCAAGGCACACTGGCCCCGCTCATCACCGGGCTTGCCCGGCTAGCGCAGCGCCGCCATATTACCCTGCGCCAAACCGTGGATAGCGGCGTGCGGGTGCATATGGACGGTCAGGACCTGCAGGAGATGGTGGGTAATCTACTGGACAACGCCCTGCGCTGGGGCAAAAGCGATGTGCATATCCGCTTGCAGGCTCAAAGCGAGATGCTGTTGCTGGTTGTCAGCGACGACGGCCCCGGTATGACGCCGCAAGAGTGTCAAGCCGCTGTCCAGCGCGGCAAGCGGCTGGATGAGCAGCGTTCAGGCAGCGGATTGGGATTAGCCATCGTGACGGACCTTGTCACGCTTTATCATGGCCAGATGCGCCTACAGCGCGCCGAGTCTGGCGGTTTAGAGGTAGTCATTGAACTGCCTGTGGTCGCTACTTAATGATCGTAAGAGCGATGCAACACACAGCACAGAGGGTGTGAAATGACACAAATCGCCACGACGTTACCCGACGTACTGGTTGGACCTTTGCTGCGTCGCCTCTCGCCGTCGCGGCTGATTTTATGGCTGGTAGCGACCCGTCCGCTGACCATGCAGCTCGTGCTGAACCCCGAGCAAGAGGAGCAGCAAACCCACGCGTTAGATAACGCCCACCAGTGCGTGGCGATTGGTCGGCATGCTTATATTCACTGTATCGACCTTTCGCTACCCACCGCGCTGCCCACCGACACCCGCATTGCCTACGACCTGCAGGTACAAAGCACTGACGGCGCGTGGCAGCCCCTGCCGGAGTGGGCGCCGTGGCTATGCCACGATGACTATGACTACCCAGGGTTTGTGTTGGCCTCTCGCCACCACCGTCTGATGCACGGCTCCTGTCGTAAACCCCATCACGATAGCGCCGATGGCTTAGTGCGGGCCGATAACTGGATAGCCGAGCGCCAAGAGTCACCCGCCGAGTGGCCCGCGTGGCTGCTGATGACCGGCGACCAAGTGTACGTGGATGACGTGGCAGGCCCCATGCTGCGGGCGGTTCATGCGCTGATTGCCCGCCTGGGGCTAGTGGATGAACTGCTTGAGGGCGCTACCGTCGATGATAGCCAAGCGCTGTATAACGCCCCGGAAAGCTACTACCACCGGGAAGCGCTGCTGCCGGATGTCACCAGCAACGCGGCGCTGCGTGAGCGCTTTTTTGGTGGCGTAAAAAAGCCGGTATTCACCTCGGCGAACGCCCAGAACCACCTGATGACGCTGGCCGAGATGCTCGCCATGTACTGCCTGGTGTGGTCGCCCGCGCCGTGGCAGGTGATTGCCTATGACGCCCCGGCGTTAGGCGAAAAAGAGGCTGAGGCTTACCGGGAAGAGCAGGCGATCATCGAAGCGTTCGTAGAGGGTCTGCCTCAGTGCGCGCGGCTGATGGCCCACGTGCCCAGCCTGATGATTTTTGATGACCACGACGTGACCGACGACTGGAACTTGACTGCCGACTGGGAGCGCTGTGCCTACGGCCACCCGTTCTCAAAGCGTATTATCGGCAACGCACTGGTGGCGTACCTGCTCTGCCAAGGGTGGGGGAATGCGCCCGATAAACTTAATCCGTTGCTACACCAGGCGATCACCCTGTTCGACGATGTCGGCCCGCTGAAGCCTGACCACCAGGACGCGTTTATCGAGCGGCTGCTGCGCTTTCAGGGCTGGGAGTTTCAGGTGCCGGGCACGCCCGTACTCATCGTGCTGGACACCCGTACGCGCCGCTGGCGCAGCGAGCGCAGCCCCAACCGCCCGTCAGGCTTGATGGATTGGGAGGCGCTGATGGAGATGCAGCAGGCGCTGCTGGGCACTAAAAGCGCGGTGATCGTCTCGCCTGCGCCCATGTTTGGCGTCAAGCTGATCGAAAGTATCCAAAAACTCTTCACCCTGGCGGGCAAACCGCTGGTGGTGGATGCCGAGAACTGGATGGCGCACCGCGGTGCGGCCAACGTGCTGCTGCATATCTGGCGGCACTCCAAAACCCCCGGTAACTACGTGATCCTCTCGGGTGATGTTCACTACTCCTTTGCCTACGATATCGTCGTACGCCGCCAGAAGCGGGCTCCAAAGCTATGGCAAATCACTTCGAGTGGGGTGAAAAATACTTTTCCCAAGCAGTTGCTGAATACCTTCGACCGTTTGAACCGTTGGCTCTACGCGCCGTTATCGCCGCTGAACTGGTTCACCAAGCGGCGCAAGCTTAGCATCTACCCCCGGGACCCAGACCAAGCCAGCGCCGGAGAGCGGCTATGGAACGCCAGCGGCATTGGGCTGGTAAGCCTGGATGAGCAGGGCAACCCGACGGATATTCGCCAGCTCGATGCCAGCGGCGGTGACGTGGTCTTTCCGCCCCCTAAGCTGCCTGTCGACTCGTAGAGAACCGCTGTCTGTCATACAAATGTCATCACAATGACGCACGCTTGCTGCCCTAGAACCTTCCTCATGGAGCGTTACAAATCATAGGGATAGTTTACGTTTGATAGGGCAGCAGGCATATGACCGCACAAGAAGCGCAGTGGCTAAATCAAATTATTGCGGCAGAAGAGCTGCACGTGCTATTCCAACCGATTGTGGACGCCAATCAGCAGGCCATTTATGGCTATGAAGCGCTGATCCGCGGGCCAAAAACGTCCCCGCTTCACTCCCCTCTGCGGCTATTTGATGTGGCGACCCAGGCTGGCCTGCTGGTTGAACTGGACTTGCTGTGTCGGCGGCTCGCCATTCGCCGCTTTGCCGAGCTTGAGCTGCCGGGGTTGTTGTTTCTCAACGTGATGCCGTTAACCATCGTGGAGCGTGACTTTCGCGAGGGGCTGACGCTGAGCTTTATTCAAGAGAGCGGCCTGCCCCCTGAGCGCGTGGTCATTGAGTTGACCGAGCACGTGCCGATTCACGACTACGAACTGATGCGTCAAGCGGTGGACCACTACCGCGATATGGGCTTTCAGGTGGCGCTGGATGATTTAGGAGCCGGGCACTCCAGCCTGCGCCACTGGTCAGAGCTGCGGCCCGACTTCGTCAAGTTAGATCGCCACTTTATCTCTGGTATTGATCAAGAGCCTGCCAAGCGCGAGTTTCTGCGCTCCATTTTGGATGTGGCGCGTAGTCTGGATTGCCAGCTCATTGCGGAAGGGGTCGAGACGGCTGCCGAGCATCTCTGCCTATGGGAGCTAGACCGCGGGTTGGCACTGCTGCAGGGGTTTTACTTTGCCCGGCCAAGCCTTCAGCCGCCCATGCAGCTCAATACGCTCCTGCCTGCCACGACCCAGCTTAAAAGTCCGGCGGGTCGCACCGCGCACTCCATTTTACGCCCCATTGAGAGCGTCTCGGCGAGCTGTTTGGTGCCAGCACTGGCCGAGCGCTTTCGCGGGGACCCGCGCTTGCGCTGCGTGGCGGTGATCGAAGAGGGCGTTCCCGTGGCGGTGGTGCGCCGCAATGCCTTCCTCACGCTGTTCACCAATCAGTACAGTCACGCGCTGTACGCCAAGCGCTGCGTGCTGGAGATTGCTGACCCTAAAATGATCGTCGCGGATGCGGATCTCTCCCTGGAGGCGCTGAGTCAGCAGCTCACCGACAGCCGCGATATCGAGCAGGAAGATTTCGTGATCGTCGATAGCGACGGTCATTACCTCGGCATGGGCAATATCGTCGACCTGCTGCGGGAAATTACCGCGATTCAAGTGCGCCAAGCGCGCCACGCGAACCCGCTCACTGGGCTGCCCGGTAATATTCTGATTAACGAAACCCTAGCCTCCTATTTAGCCCAAGGCAGCGGATTTGCGGCTGGCTATGTGGATTTAGATAACTTCAAAGCGTTTAACGATGCCTACGGCTACGCCCGCGGCGACCACGTGATTATTTCGCTCTCAAGGCTGCTACAGGCCCAGGTAGAGAGTGCGGGTGGCTTTATCGGTCATATCGGCGGCGATGACTTTATGATGCTGCTACCGCTGGGCCATTGGAAAAACGTTTGCCAGCAAATCCTTCACTCTTTTGAAGTGATGGCGCCTGGATTTTACGAAGAAAAAGACCGCCAGCAAGGGGGTATTTCGATAGAGAGCCGTCAGGGAGGCGTGACGTTCTTCCCCTTTGTCAGTGTCTCCATTGCGGTTAAACCGATTACCGACCCCGCCCCTTGCAAGGCGCTGGAGATCGCCGCGCAGCTCTCGGAACTCAAGCACCAGGCCAAGAAAACCGCGGGTAACAGCCTGTTTGTGGAGCGGCGCGGCTGCTGTGTAGGTGGCTGTCGCTAGGTTGTCACGCAGCCGTAATCAAGGCGTCACGAGAGTGTCCTGCCGCTGTCATATCAAAACATCACTATGGCGTTAACACTTCATAACTCGCTTAGGTGATGCATGCATACTTGTTCGTATGCAACGCGCTGCTGCGCCAAGTGCTGGAGCAGCCGCTTAGCAATGGCTTAGTGATGGATTTGCCCTATGCGGCGATGAGCCGCCTGCGCCACGAGCGCCATGCACTAGGCGAAAGCACGTTTATCGAGTGGATAGGCCGTTAACGGCGAGTGATGCAGTAGCGGGTCAACGGCGCTTAGGCCATGATAAGAGCAACACGTTTTTAGGTAGCCAAGGGGAAGCATTTGGTGATCGTTTGAGCCAGCAGCGTCCTAACATGGATGCTGCGGTGGAAGCTTTTTTCCAACAGCGTGATCAACTTGATGCAACGCTGCTGACCTCCACGATCAGCTCGCAGTTGGCTGCGGTTGAGCAACAATGGCAGCAAAACCAGTCGCTGCGTGACCAGGTAGACCTGCTTAGTGTGGCAACACCGGAAGCGCTAGGCCACTATACAGGGCTTAATAGCTTGCTGATGGTACTCGTTGGCGAGCTTGCCCACCTAACGGGAGAGGGCGCGATTACCCGTCAACTGGCAGCCTATTATAATTTGTTAGAGGCAAAAAATTTGGCAGGTATTGAGCGTGCGCTTCTTTCAAATGTATTTGCTGCCGATGCGATGCCTGAAGCGACCCTGCAGCGTCTCTTGTCATTAATAGGTGAGGAACGTGCATTTCTAGAAACTTTTCGTGTCTTATCTGGTGCTGCTAACCGTGAGGCACTGGAGACAGCTTTGAGTGGCCCGGAGGTTGAGCGCGTGCTGGAGCGGCGCGCACTAGCGATTCAGCAAACGGCAGGCTTCGGGGTAAACCCAGAAGAGTGGTTCGATTGGCAAACAGTAAAAATTGGCCGCTTAAAGGCGCTTGAAGATAGCGTGTCTGCATCTATCGTGAGCACCGCTGATGAGCTTAAGCGCCAAGCACAGCGAGATCTATGGTGGTACTTAGCGATTGCTGTAGTGGCTGCTGTAATTGCCATTGGCATGGCAATACTCATTGTTCGCACCATGACGAGACCGCTTCAGCGAGCGTTGGTAAGCATTGCCGAGCGCGGCGATGACTTGACGCAGCGCCTGCCGGTGCCCGGTAGTGATGAGCTTTCTAGGCTTTATCAAGCGGTAAACGATGCGTCAGCGCAAACAGAACAGTTGATTGCTGAAATGAAGCGCAATGCACAGTCGGTAGCGCTTGCCAGCAATGAAATTGCTCAGGGTAACCAAGATCTTGCTCAGCGCACTGAGGAGCAGTCAGCGTCACTCGTGCAGACAGCTTCCAGTATGGAGCAGATGACCGCCACCGTGCGTCAGAATGCAGATAATGCGCATCAGGCGCAGCGCATGACCGGTGATGTTGCTAACCAGGCACAAGAAGCTACTGAGGTGGCAATGCAGGCCCGGCAGGCAATGCAGCACATTCATCAGGCGAATGAGCAAGTGACAACCATCGTAACGGCCATCGATAATATTGCCTTTCAAACTAACCTATTGGCACTGAACGCATCGGTAGAGGCGGCGCGTGCGGGCGAGCATGGGCGAGGGTTTGCAGTAGTCGCTGATGAGGTACGCAAGTTGGCAAGCCGCAGTGCCGAAGAGGCTAGCCAGATCCGCCACTTGGTCAACAATAACGTAGCGCGTATTAACGAAGGTGAAGCGTTAGTTGCCACGACAAGTGACACACTGGAAAAAATTGCTGCGCGTGTGCAGCAGGTGGCGACACTGGTAGATGAGATTGCGACAGCTAGCCATGAACAGTCAGCGGGAGTTGAGCAGATTAGCCATGCGATGGCACAGCTTGAAGATGTTACCCAGCAGAATGCTTCTTTGGTTGAGCAAGTCGCCACGGCAAGCCGCTCGCTAGATGACCAGGCTGAAGAAATGACCACGCTGGTTAGCCGTTTCCGCGTTGCAGAAATATCGCCACGCCATAGTCAGCAGCTTGCCTACAGTTAATGGCGCTAAGTAAAACGCGAAAAAGGGAACCCGGTGTTCCCTTTTTGTGAGAGAGAGGGGCGTTGGCTTATGTCTGCTGAGGCTAAAGTAGCACGTTGATTTAACGCTATTTAATCTAAAACATCTGTAGCAAGACGGTGTTAATATAACCGAAAGTCATTAAATTTAACCAGCTTATACGAGGAGAGCAGAGACGTATGCGCCCGCCCTTGAACGACTCGAAGGAGCAGTCTTTGCCTCACCCCGCTGCCCAAGCAGTATCTTGGCCGTTTAGCGCCGCCACAATGTCAGTGACCGATTCTAGTACGCTTTTAGCGCCTGCTGAATCGGCATTTCGTTACGCTAATGAGGCCATCATCATTACCGATGCTGATAATCTTGTGGTGGATGCTAATCCAGCCTTCTGCGAATTAACGGGGTTGTCGCTAAGTGAAGTTCGAGGCCGGTCGCCGGAAGCGTTTAGCATTTTGCCACTTGATGATAGTCGCACCACGCGTCTGTTACGCGAGGAGCTTCAACTGCGTGACCGCAGTAAAAGTCAGATTAGTTATCGTAGCCACGACGGGCAGTTTTACCCCGGTATGATGTCAATTAACCGGGTACGGGATGAGCAGGGTCGAATTGATCATCATGTGATTGTGCTGGCAGATCTTTCTGCCATTCCTTCCCACGCCCGTCACTTGAACCGTGAAGTCTATTTTGATGCGTTAACAGGGCTGCCAAACCTGCAGCTGCTGACCCAGCTCATTCAAGAGTCCATCCAGCACGCAGAAAGTCGACAACTGCCGCTGGCGATTTGTTCTCTGGATATTGATCACTTTCACGCCATTAATGCCCGTCTTGGCCCTCCGGTAGGTGATGCTTTGTTATCGGCATTTGCACAACGCATCAGCCATCTACTGTTTGGTGATGATGTACTTGCTCGTATCGGCGGTGATGAGTTTGTACTGCTGCTTCACCATGGTGTCGAGGACTCGTTTTTTGAAAAGCTGTTGGCCTCCATTCGCCAACCGCTAATCGTTGAAGGCCAAGCAATTTACCTGACTGCCAGTTTAGGCGTTACTTCTTACCCAAGCGATCATGCTCAAGGCGATGTGCTTTTGCGCCATGCCAACCAAGCTATGTATCGCGCCAAGCAGCGCGGCCGGGATACCTACCACCTTTTTGATCCTACCCATGACCTTCTGCTTCAGGTACGCCATGAGCAGCGTCAGCGCTTTATGGATGCACTAAAGCATGGCGAACTACGACTTTTCTATCAGCCGCAGGTAGATATGCGCAGCGGCCAGGTTGTGGGTGTTGAGGCATTAATTCGCTGGCAACATCCCGAACGTGGGCTGTTATCTCCTGGGCAGTTTTTGTCAACTATAGATGCCACCCCGCTGGAAGTGGATCTAGGCGAGTGGGTGTTAGAGCATGCGCTACAACAGCTGACTCAGTGGCAAAATGACGGTATTGAAATGCCGATTAACGTCAATATCAGCCCTACGCACCTTTTGGCGAGCAACTTTAGCCAACGCTTAGCAGAGCTGCTTGCCCGCTACCCCACGGTGTCGCCTTCACTGTTAAAGCTGGAAGTATTGGAAAGTGCGGCAATGCATGATGTGAAAGCTGCGCTAAAAAATATGGCTAGTTGCCAAGCGCTAGGAGTCAGTTTTGCCATTGATGATTTTGGTACTGGGTTTTCGTCGTTAACTCATTTACGCCAACTGCCTGTCAATCTAATTAAAATTGATCAAAGCTTTGTGCGCGATATGCTGAGCGACCAGGATGATATGGCCATTGTCGAAAGCGTTATTTATATGGCGAATCGATTTAAACGCCCAATGCTGGCCGAAGGCGTAGAGACGCTTGAGCATGCCAAGGCGCTAATGGCGCTGGGATGTGAGTTAGCCCAAGGGTATGGTATTGCTCGGCCAATGCCACCAGAAGCCGTATCAGAGTGGCTAACACATTGGACCCAGCGTCATGAGTGGCGAGCGTTAGCCACGCTATAGTTGCTCAAATGATTTAGCGTTTAAGCCGCCTGCTCGGGCGGCTCGTCATTGGCAGGCTCACTATCATGCTCGCCACGCGCTTGGTTCATCTCGCTCTGTTTTTGTGCGGCCTCTAGCTTTGCTTCGAGTAAGTACTGCCGTGCTTGAGCGGCAACTTGCAGATCCTTTGGCGATGGATCAGCTGGTGCCATGGCGGCTGCAATCACTGTCTGCATCTTTTCGACTGTAGCTTGTGGATCGCCAGGAACCGGACCGTAATCAATCGGCACCTCACCGGCTACTGCATAGCGTTTGCCGTCTGGGCCGACCTCATAATCGTAAGAGGCACCGCCTGTGTAGGGCCCGCCTGCTGTTTGATGAGCCATTTCATGCTGGCGCACTTCTCGATCTGTCTGCTTTAACTGCTCAAGTTGCTGAATCTCTTCCGGGGCTAACGGAGTGCCATCAGGGCGAGTAGGGCCCGCCGTCTTTTCGCTACTCTCTGTACGCTCGTCTGTCTCTTTGCTTGGCTCAGCGTTGGAAAGCGGGCCGTCGGCCTTAGAGCGTTGACTGCCAGTCTCGTTCCGCTCTACCCGCGGAGTAGGCAGGTTGGAAGCCGACCAAGTCGCAGTGGAGCCGGAAAACGCATTTAAAGCAGAAATATCCATAAGCGATTACCGATGTTTAGGCCATTTCAGTTAGTATGGAGTATCTGCGAGCCAGCCGAATTGCGCAACGTTATGCTCTCAATAGACGTCATTATTCATCTAAGTGTCAACGAATGCCTTGCCCACTATGAAGGGCAGTACGACAATGTGCGTACACGAAGTGTAGATGGTCGCTGGGTTGTTTTCCCTGCTCAAGCGCTTAGACGCGTGGTGGGGGAGGAGGGGGTTCATGGTGTTTTTCGGTTAACGTTTACCGAGCAAGGTCGTTTTCACGATATTGTTCCACTTAATCGCCGCTGAGCCTGCTTATGCCCCAATATAATGCAAAAATGACGCTGAATGAGCTTGTTTACTCCGTCATACCTAATTTAAACACCGCCGAGCGTTTAGTGTGCAACACCTTAGATAGCTTGATTGAGTCTGCAGAAAACCCTCTTGATGTCTTTAAGCGCACCGAACAGCGCCAAGCATTTAATTTAGAGCTACACCGAATCCGCATGAATATTAAGCATTTGCTGGATCGCTATCGCGCCGATGTTGATGAAATAATGCGAAAAAATGGCGGTGTGGATGGCCCGGTGATTGAGCCAGATGCGTTAGAGGCCGATGCCATTCAAAGTGCCATTGATATTTATCAGCATGTTCGAGCGTTTCAGCGTGGCGAGCAGCGTCATCCAATCCCGCGCCGGTGATACATACATGGCATTAATATTGCCTGTATAATGTGGCACATGCTTCAGGACTACCCGCCTGAATGCTTGCAGCTCGCCTACCCGGCAGCAGCTGCTTACACATTAGGAGATTACCCATGTCTGCCTCACCTGTCACATTGATGGTGGCTCGTCGCGTCGCGAATAGTCGCTACCAAGACTTTAACCGTTGGCTAAATGAAGGTCGTGAACTCGCTGCTGACTTTCCTGGCTACTTGGGGTCCGGTGTATTGGCGCCCCCTAAAGAAGATGATGAGTATCAGATCATTTTTCGCTTTGACAGCCAGGAAACCCTTTCTGCTTGGGAGCATTCGGCCTCTCGCCATGCTTGGCTTGAGCGGGGTAAAGGCCTTTACGATGCGCCCCATGAGCACCGGGCAACAGGCTTGGATGCGTGGTTTAAGGTAAGCCCTGGAGCTACCCCACCGCGCTGGAAGCAAGCCGTAGCCGTCTGGCTGGCGTTTTTTCCCATTTCACTACTGTTTCAGTGGGCGTTTGGCAGTGTGTTAGCCGAGTGGCCGCTCATTCCGCGGGTGCTGATGAGTACCATGATGCTGACTCCCGTTATGGTGTTTGTGTTTATCCCGCTTTCAACACGTTTACTAGCGCCGTGGTTACAAGGAAAGTGGTCGCCCATGGATCTTTTTGCCCGCTTTCGACAGCAGCATAGAACGTGAGTGTTTATCAATTAACGCAGCTCGACTGGTTGAAAGGCCACGGTTGCTACCGCTATCAGGGCTATCTATTTGGGCGACCCACGCCCATTGAATATCTTTTCGAAGCGTATTAAAAAGCCCGCCCAGTGCACGAGCGCTGGGCGGGCTAGCGTGTTTACCTACTAAGGCTAGCCAAACAGCGCGAAGCTTTCGGCATTGAGCCACATATGAACCAGGATACTGGCGATATACCCCAGCAAAATCACGGGCGACCAGCGCAAGTGCCCCATAAAGGTATAAGAACCGCGCGCTTGACCCATCACGGCCACGCCAGCGGCTGAGCCAATCGATAGCAGGCTACCACCTACGCCCGCCGTCAACGTGATTAGCAGCCAGTGCCCATGAGACATTTCAGGTTCCATGGTAAGTACGGCGAACATGACCGGGATGTTATCAACCACTGCAGACACTACCCCTAGCGCAATATTCGCCCACGTAGCGTTCCAGCCGGTGTAGAGTGCTTCTGAAAGCAGCCCCAGGTAACCCATAAAGCCAAGGCCACCGACGCACATCACTACCCCGTAGAAAAACAGCAGTGTGTCCCACTCTGCCCGAGCAACGCGGTTGAAGACATCAAACGGCACGACGCCCCCTAGCTGTTCCAGCTTTTTGTTGTCACCCAGGCGGCTATAGCGTTCCCGCTTGCGTTCCAGTGAACGGGGTAGGCTCTGGCGTAGGTAGTAACCAAAAAACTGTAAGTAGCCTAGGCCGGTCATCATGCCCAGCACGGGCGGAAGGTTAAGCAGTGTATGACACAGCACCGCTGTGCCAATGGTCAGCAAGAAGAGCGCAATAATGCGTCGCGCTCCGCGCTTGAGCTGTACATCCTCATATACGCTGCTGGGCTTTTGATCTTTAATAAACAGGCTCATTACCATCGCTGGGATCAGAAAGTTAACCAGCGACGGAATAAACAGGATAAAGAACTCCTGGAATTCAATCAGACCGGCCTGCCATACCATCAGCGTTGTAATATCGCCAAACGGACTAAAAGCACCGCCTGCGTTTGCTGCGACCACAATATTGATACAAGCAAGGTTAATAAAGCGTTTGTCGCCTTCGGCTACTTTAGTGATGACGGCACACATTAGCAGCGCAGTGGTTAAGTTGTCGGCAATCGGAGAAAGAATAAAGGCAAGGCCGCCCGTTAGCCAAAAAAGCGTACGATAGTTAAAGCCTTTGCGCAGCATCCAAGAGCGCAGCGCATCAAATACTCGGCGCTCCTCCATGGCGTTGATATACGTCATGGCGACCAGCAGGAACAACATTAGCTCGGTAAACTCCAGAAGCGTCACGCGAAACGCGTACTCGGACGTATCCGACATGCCGTTCTGGACATATACCCAGCCAATGAGTCCCCAAATAATACCGGCGGCCACCAACACAGGCTTGGATTTGCGCATGTGGATTTTCTCTTCGGCCATGACCAAGGAATAGGCCAGGACAAAGATTGCCACCGCGAAGAACCCTACCGCAGAGGTGGTTAAATCAATCTCACCTGTGACCGCGAAAGCGGCTGGGCTAATAAAAAATAATAAGGCCGCTAACAAAAAAGGCCAGCAACGAGTCACTCGAAGCTGGCCTGGGTCATGATGTAACGTCATCATAGTGTGTTTATCCTTATAATGGTTAAAAGAAGGGGGAATAAGCGACGCTAGTTTAGCAAGCGATATTGCGCTGCAATACGGAATAAAACCGAATGAAAGCCTGTGATAAATAAGTTATTGCGTCTTTTTTTTGGAAATTATCCGTTTCGCTAATAGTAAATTTCGCCAGATAATGTAATGAATTTAGGCTGAATTAGTTAGACGATAGTCGGCTATAAGTAACCCTACCATTACCAGTCAATGTGCTAGACACGGCTTATCGGCACAATGAAAGCCACTTCCAGCCGTCTCAGCACTCGTGAGAAATCAAGACGAAGGCCGGTAGGGGGGATCAACACACAGGAGGGGGGGGCGGCATGCACACAGGCATACACGGTGCGCAATGCTGTATAGAGTGATGCGAAAGCATACAGGCACAAAAAAACCCGCACGGGGCGGGCTTTTCAGCGTCATTCAGACCTATATGGGAGCATCTGAATTTAGGTGGGTGGTGGAGGCGGCGGGAATTGAACCCGCGTCCGCCAGCACGCGCCCATTGGCTCTACATGCTTAGATTCCGTCATTTGCTTTAGCGCGACTGACTCCGACGGTCAGGATTCAGCCACGCGAGCCTTCTAAAGTTTAACGGTTGACGAGAAGACACCGCCAACCGCGGTCCTATCAGCTTTAGCTCATATCCCCGCAGTGATGAATAGGCACATCACCTTGGGGCCAGACAAGAAGCTAGCAGGGTTTAAGCTGCCAGCGCGCCTTGAGCGTAGTTTTCGTCGTTTGCGACTATTTTTCGTGATGTGGTATTTACGAGATACATCACGCTCTCGGCATGCACCGCAGGGTTTGTCACCGGCGTCGAAACCATGTCGCCCCCTTAGTCAGAGCCGCATTCTAACGTGCTCATCGCTAATTGACCAGTTATGCCTTGTTATGTTCCCGCATAATTCGACCTTTTTGGCGATTCCAGTCGCGGTCCTTCTCAGTGGCCCGCTTATCATGGATTTTCTTACCGGTCACCAGCGCCAGCTCGCACTTCACCTTGTTGCGCTTCCAGTAGAGCTTGAGCGGTACACAAGTGTGGCCCTTGTCCTGGGTGACCGAAAAGATTTTGGCGATCTCTTTACGGTGAAGCAGCAGCTTACGAGTTCGCGTGGGGTCAGCAATTTCATGGGTGCTGGCCGTGTTCAGCGGCATAATATGGCTGCCCAGCAGGAACGCTTCGCCGTTGCGAATTAAAATGTAGGTGTCGGTGAGCTGCGCTTTACCAGCACGAAGGCTTTTCACTTCCCAGCCAGCCAGCGCTAAACCCGCTTCGAAGGTTTCGTCGATATGGTACTCAAACCGTGCCTTCTTGTTCTGGGCAATGACACTGCTGCCGGGGCCCTTACTGTTACCTTTCTTAGTGGCCATGGAACCTCATCGTTGATCTGTCAGTAGCATCCCCCTTCGTTATGTGGGGAGGCGTGATACCATTCAAGGTCTGAAAAAATGTTTCCCATGATACGCTTTGGGCACTGTGAAGTCAGCGGAGAGGTCAATGCCAACCGTTAATCGTACCGCCTTGGTGCGGCACACCCCCCAACAAATGTTCGATTTGGTCAATGACTTCGAACGTTACCCCGAGTTCCTGCCGGGATGCCGCCGCGCGCGTCTGCTGGAAAAGGACGACCAGCACCTGGTCGGAGAAATGACTCTGGGTCGTGCGGGGGTCGAGCAAACCATCACTACGCGCAACGACCTGCACGCACCAGAGCGGATCGAGCTTTCGCTGGTCAAAGGGCCCTTCAAGCAGCTCAAAGGCCGCTGGCTGTTCATCCCCATGGGGGATGATGCTTGCAAGGTCAGCCTGGAAATGGAGTTCGTATTCGCCAATCGGTTGCTGAGCATGGCGTTTGGCAAACTGTTCCAGCAGATTGCCGGGCAATTGGTCGATGCCTTCACCAAGCGCGCCAACGAACTGTATGGCCGTTGATGACATTGCCGTCGAGGTGGCCTTCGCGCTGCCTCACAAGCAGCGAATCGTCGCGCTGAAGGTACCCCGCGGCACCACTGCCAGAGCAGCCGTTGCCATGGCCGACCTGCCCAGCCTGTTTCAGGAGCTGCCCGCCAAGACCTTCGAGCAGGCGCCGCTGGGCATCTTCGGCAAGGCGTTGCGCCACCCCGATAAGGAGCCGCTGCGCGAGGGCGATCGTGTGGAGGTGTATCGCCCGCTGCAGATCGACCCGAAGGCGGCCCGCCTAGAGCGGGCCAAGCGTCAGGCCAAAGAGCAGTAGCCTAGCGCTTACTCGCCAGTGATGATCGGCTGCGGCTCGGGGGTGGTTTCCGGCGTGGGCGTTCGCTGGCTGGGCAGTGCATCTAGCGGGTCGGCACCTTCAACGGCTGGCCCCATACCGCGGTCTGTGCTCACCGGCAGGTCGCGGGATAGGTCTCCCTCCTGCTCAATGTTGACCAGTCGGCTCGCATCATCAAACGTGAGCGTGACGCGGCGCTGCTCAACACCTTCATAGGCTTTATCGATGCGGTAAACGTAGTCCCATTCGCGGGCGTCGAAGGGCGCTTCCAGCAGTGGGCGGCCCATTACGTAGGCTACCTGCTCTTGAGTCATGCCCGGCTGGAGCTGGCTGACCATCTCCTGGGTGATCAGGTTGCCCTGGGGGATGTCACGCTTATAAACGCCGACATAGCTACAGCCACTGACAACGGTCAGGGCGACGGAAAGGGTAATGATACGAGTCAATTTTTGCATTTGAGCCTGTTCTTCACTATCGTGGTTTCGGTCGATGATACCCGACCTAACCTGTTACTGCGAAGAGCAACCATGGCCGATCAGAACCATGAACTACGCAAAGCCGGGCTGAAAGTGACCCTGCCGCGCGTCAAGATCCTGCAGATTCTCGAAAATGCTTCGGGCCAACACCACCTTAGCGCAGAAGAAGTGTATAAAACACTGATTGATGCGGGCGAGGATGTTGGCTTGGCAACCGTCTACCGCGTATTGACTCAATTCGAGTCTGCGGGCCTTGTGATTCGTCACAATTTTGACGGTGGCCATGCAGTATTCGAGATGACCCAAGAAGACCACCACGACCATATGGTGTGTCTGGAAAGCGGTGAGATCATCGAATTTGTCGATGACATCATCGAGCGTCGCCAGCAAGAGATCGCCGAAGAGCACGGCTACGAGCTAGTGGACCATGCTCTGGTGCTGTACGTACGCCCCCGTGGGTCGGACGTTACGCGCCAGGACAGTGGCCCCACGAACCGCAAGTAGTCCGCTGCCACATGAAAACGCCCTTGGGGTGCCAGAGTAGTTCATCTGGCGCCTCAGGGGCGTTTTTGTAGGTCGCGTGATGGCCGAAGCGCTGCCTTCGCCCGGCGAAGGGCAAAGGCTTGGCGTGGGCTTGGTTGAGTTTGGTTGAACTTAGTGAGGAGGGCGCTGGCTGGCGTGAAGCATCTCACGTGCATGGGCCAGGGTCTGGTCGGAAAGTGTCACGCCGCCCAGCATCCTCGCCAGCTCGCTAATCCGGCCGCGTTCGTCCAGCAGCGCCATGTGGGTGAGCGTGGTGTCTCGCTTGGCGCGCTTTTCGATGTGCAGATGCTGGTGCGCCTGGGCAGCCACTTGAGGCAGGTGGGTTACGGTCATTACCTGGCCGTTTTCGCCTAGTTTACGTAGCAGTTGGCCGACGATTTCCGCCGTTGCCCCTGAGATACCCACGTCGACCTCATCAAACACTAGGCTTGGAATCGTCGAATGCGAAGCTGCCACTACTTGAATGGCCAAGCTAATGCGCGACAGCTCGCCACCGGAAGCGACTTTGGTGAGCGGCCGGGCGGGTTGGCCCGGGTTGGCGCTGATCAGGAATTGCACATGGTCCAAGCCCTCGGGGGAAGGCGTTTCGCGTGGGGTGACGTCCACGTCGAAACGTGCTTTGCCCATGGCCAGGAAGGCCAACTGCTGCTGCACCTCTTTGCCCAAGCGAACAGCAGCCTTTTGGCGTGCTTCGGTGAGCTGTTTGGCTTCGCTGCGGTAACGCTCGCGGTACTCGGCCACTTGACTGCTGAGAGCTTCTAAATCATCGTCGCTGGCTTCCAACTGTGCCACTTCCTGTTTGAGCTGGGCGTGCAGCGCGCAAATCTCCTCTGGGGCGACGTGGTGCTTGCGGGCAATGCGGTGTACATCGCCCATGCGCTCTTCCACCCATGCCAAGCGCTCAGGATCTAATTCAGTGGTGCTGGCTAAGCGGTGCAGCTCGCTGGCGGCCTCTTCTACCTGAATGCGGGCGTCGCTGAGCATGGTGAGCGTATTGGCAAGCGTGCCTTTATCGCTGCCGGGTAGGGCGCTGAGGTGGGAGTAGGCCTGGTTGAGTAGCGACAGCGCACCGCCTTCATCGCTTTCACAGCAGTCGGCGGCAAACTGGGTTTCGCGCAGTGTTTCTTCGGCGTGGGCCAGCGTGTGCTGCTCCTCTTCGAGGGTTTGCAGCTCTCCTTCTGCCAAGCCTAGCTGATCGAGTTCTTCAACCTGATAGCGCAGCAGCTGGCGTTTGGCTTCTACTTCGCTGCCCTCTTCGCTGAGCTTTTTCAGCCGACGGCGAACGTTGCGCCACTCACGGAATGTTTCAGCAAGCTGGTGGCTGCGTTCGCGTAAACCGGCGTAGTCATCCAGTAGCGCCAAATGCGTTTCTTCGCGCATTAAGGCTTGGTGGGCATGCTGGCCATGAATTTGAATCAGCTGCTCACCCAGGGATTTTAAATCCGCGATAGTCACTGGATGGCCGTTAATCCATGCTTTGGAGCGCCCGTTGGCGGTCACCACTCGGCGCAGCAGGCACTCGTCGGCGGGCAGTTCGCGGGCCACCAGCCATTCGGTAGCGGCGGGCAGGTGCTGGATATCGAAACGGGCGGAGAGGTCGGTTCGCTCGCAGCCGTGGCGCACGCTACCCGCATCGGCGCGCTCGCCCAGGCAGAGCCCCAGAGCACCCAGCAGAATGGATTTACCCGCCCCGGTTTCCCCCGTAATGGCGGTCATGCCACGGGTGAGGTCGAGTTCGAGACGATCAACGATCGCATAGTCTTGGATCGCTAGCTGCGTAAGCATAAGGCCTCCTGAGGCGGTGCGGCACAGAAGCTGGATACTTATCCAATAATTGTTGTTTTATACAGTAGTCGATAACTCACTTCAATGCCCCTCTTGAGATGGCTTTGATGGCCCCCATATAGGCTGCATACGTGGTTAACACCCGCTACTTACCTCAGGTGGCCGCCACCGGCACCGTTACTTATTTCAGGAGCAAGGCATGGCAAAAGAACCGCAAACCCCGTTGGAAGATGAGCTGGCACGCCAAGAGCAGGAAGCAGAGGTCACCGACCAGTCTGCCGAAGAGCGGTTGGTGGAAGGCGAACTGGAAGGGCTGATCGATGACGATGCACCGCTGAAAGATAGCGCTGGTAGCCCCGAAGCCGACGTGCTGGCCGCTCAGGTAGAAGAACTCGAGCAGAGCCTGGCGGAAGCCAAAGACCAAGCGCTGCGGGCTGCTGCCGAAGCTCAGAATGTTCGCCGCCGGGCGGAGCAAGAAGCCGAAAAGGCGCGCAAGTTTGCCCTAGAGAAGTTTGTCAAAGAGCTGCTGCCCGTGGTGGATAGCTTGGAGAAAGCGCTGGAAAGCATGCAGGACGATGCGTCCGAGGCGCATCGCGAAGGTGTCTCCATGACCCTCAAGATGCAGCTCGACGTGCTGAGTAAGTTTGGCGTCGAAAGCATCGAGCCTCAGGGCGAGCCCTTCGATCCACAGGTGCATGAAGCCATGGCGATGGTGCCGAACCCAGAGCTCGACCCCAACACCGTGATGGAGGTGATGCAGAAAGGCTATCTGTTGAACGGCCGCCTCGTGCGTCCTGCCATGGTCGTGGTCAGCCAAAAAGCGAATTAAGCCGCGTTGACGCATTGCCGCAAAAAAAGCCCTTGAAATGCGGCAAGCGGCCCCCAAATAAAGGTCAACCCCGCGGGATAAGCCCGCAACTTGTTTAAAGAACAAATTTTTTAGTTTTGTAACAACTGAATTCGAGGTTTTTGCTATGGGACGCATTATTGGAATCGACCTGGGCACCACTAACTCTTGTGTGGCCGTGCTCGATGGTGATAGCGCTAAAGTCATTGAAAACGCCGAAGGCGGTCGTACCACGCCTTCTATCATTGCCTACACCGACGACGGTGAAATCCTGGTAGGCCAGGCCGCCAAGCGCCAGGCCGTGACTAACCCGGAAAACACTCTTTACGCCATCAAGCGTCTGATCGGCCGTCGCTTCAAAGACGACGTCGTTCAAAAAGACATCAAGATGGTGCCCTACAAAATCGCCGAAGCCGACAACGGTGATGCGTGGGTAGAAGTAAAAGGCAAAAAAATGGCACCGCCGCAGGTGAGCGCGGAAGTGCTGAAGAAAATGAAGAAGACCGCCGAAGACTATCTCGGCGAAGCGGTCACCGAAGCGGTCATCACCGTACCGGCCTACTTCAACGACAGCCAGCGTCAGGCTACTAAAGATGCGGGCCGCATTGCCGGTCTAGACGTCAAGCGTATCATCAACGAGCCGACCGCAGCTGCTCTGGCCTACGGCATGGACAAAGCCCGTGGCGACAAAACCATCGCAGTCTACGACTTGGGTGGTGGTACCTTCGATATTTCCATCATCGAAGTCGCCGACGTGGATGGCGAAACGCAGTTCGAAGTATTGGCAACCAACGGTGACACCTTCCTGGGTGGTGAAGATTTCGACCTCGCGTTGATCAACTATCTGGTCGATCAGTTCAAGTCGGACAGCGGTATCGATCTGTCTGGCGACAACCTAGCTATGCAGCGTCTGAAAGAAGCCGCCGAGAAAGCCAAAATCGAGCTTTCCAGCGCGCAGCAGACCGACGTGAACCTGCCGTACATCACCGCCGACAACACTGGCCCGAAACACCTCAACGTGAAGGTGACCCGTGCCAAGCTGGAGTCGCTGGTCGAAGATCTGGTTCAGCGTTCGCTCGAGCCGTGCAAGATGGCGCTGAAAGATGCAGGCCTGTCCGCGTCTGAAATCGACGAAGTGATCCTGGTCGGCGGTCAGACCCGCATGCCGTTGGTTCAGAAGAAAGCGGCAGACTTCTTCGGTAAAGAAGCCCGTAAAGACGTGAACCCGGATGAAGCGGTTGCCGTGGGCGCTGCGATTCAGGGCGGTGTATTGGGTGGCGACGTAAAAGACGTTCTGCTGCTTGACGTTACCCCGCTGACCCTGGGTATCGAAACCCTGGGTGGCGTGATGACGCCGCTGATCGACAAGAACACCACCATCCCGACCAAGAAGACGCAAACCTTCTCGACCGCGGATGACAACCAGACCGCCGTGACCATTCACGTCGTTCAGGGTGAGCGTAAGCAAGTGTCGCAGAACAAGTCGCTGGGTCGCTTCGACCTCGCCGACATTCCGCCGGCACCGCGCGGTGTGCCGCAGATCGAAGTGGCGTTCGACCTCGATGCCAACGGTATTCTGAACGTGTCTGCCAAAGACAAGGCGACCGGTAAAGAGCAGTCCATCGTCATCAAGGCGTCTAGCGGCCTCTCCGATGAAGAGATCGAGCAAATGGTACGTGATGCCGAAGCCCACGCGGACGAAGACAAAAAGTTTGAAGCGCTGGTGCAGCTGCGTAACCAAGCGGACGGCATGATTCACGCCACCCGTAAGACCGTTCAAGAAGCGGGCGATAAGGCCACCGATGACGAGAAACAGGCCATCGAAAACGCCATCGCCGAACTGGAAGAAGCGGTGAAAACCGATGACCAGGACGACATCCAGAAGAAACTGGATGCGCTGACCGAAGTCTCCGGCCAGCTGGCGCAAAAGATGTACGCCGAACAGGCAGAAGCGGCCCAGGCGGGTGGTGAAGGTGCTGAAGAAGCCAACACCAAGCAGGACGATGACGTGGTTGACGCCGAGTACGAAGAAGTCAACGACGACAAGAAGAAGCAGTAACCCACCTCTTTCTGCCAAGGAAAGTGGTGACGCGGGAGGCAACTCCCGCGTTGCTGTTTCCGCGGCCGAGACGCCTATAGTGTGTAGCTAACCAGGAGGCGTAGGACCCATGTCCAAACGCGATTATTACGAAGTCCTGGGTGTCGAAAAAGGGGCCGATCAGAAAGAGATCAAAAAGGCCTATCGCCGTCTGGCGCAAAAATTCCACCCTGATCGAAACCCGGACGATACCTCCGCAGCGGAAAAATTCCGCGAAGTGTCGGAAGCTTACGAAGTTCTGAGCGATGGTGAGAAGCGCGCGGCCTACGACCAGTTCGGCCATGCCGGTGTGGATGGCCAGGGCGGCGGCTTCGGTGGCGGCGGCGCTGGCGATTTCAGCGATATCTTCGGCGATGTGTTTGGCGATATCTTCGGTGGCGGCGGTGGCCGTCGTCGTGGGCCCAACGCACCTGCACGGGGTTCCGACCTGCGCTACAACCTAGAGCTGGATCTAGAGAGCGCAGTGGCGGGCACCACGGTGGATATTCGCGTCCCGCGTCATATTGAGTGTGACCGCTGTGACGGTGGCGGCGCCGAGCCGGGCTCCACCAAAGAGACCTGCCCGACCTGTCATGGTCACGGCCAAGTACGCATGCAGCAGGGCTTCTTTGCGGTTCAGCAAACCTGCCCGACCTGTCACGGCAGTGGCCAGCACATCAAAGTGCCGTGCCACAAATGTAACGGCGAAGGGCGCGTGCGCGAAACCCGCACCCTCTCGGTGAAGATTCCGCCGGGTGTGGATACGGGAGACCGTATTCGTCTCAACGGCGAAGGCGAGAGCGGCGTGAACGGTGGCCCGGCGGGCGATCTGTACGTTCAGGTGTCCATTAAGCCGCACCACATCTTCAAGCGTGACGGTAAGCACCTGCAGTGCGACGTGCCGATCAACTTTGTTGATGCAGCGTTAGGTGGCGAGCTGGAAGTGCCCACGCTAGATGGTCGCGTGAAGCTGAAGATCCCGCCGGAAACCCAAACCGGCAAACTCTTCCGCCTGCGCGGCAAAGGCGTGAAGCCGGTACGCGGCGGTGCCCCCGGCGACCTGCTGTGCAAAGTAGTGTTGGAAACGCCCGTCAACCTCAACGACGAGCAGAAAGACCTGCTTCGCCAGCTGCAAAAGAGCTTTGATGACAGCAATAGTCATAGCCACTCGCCGAAAAAGACTGGCTTCTTCGACAGCGTGAAGAAGTTCTTTGAAGAGATGAAGCCGTAAGGTCTTTATCTATTTCATACAGTTTGTGTAGCAACGCTAAAAACCAGCATCCATTGGGTGCTGGTTTTTTGTTGCGTGTAGCTAGGTGGCTGCACCGTTGCAACGAATTCTCATGCAACGCTTGGTTCTTATCGCGGTGGGGATTAGGCTAGTGGGTGCTCACCCGCCACCTATATGGAGAGATCTCTATGCCTTTATCCCGAGCAGAAATTGCCACCCCATCCGGCGCGCGGTTGATCAACCGCCTGTGTAAACATTGGGCGCATAAGCTTGAGGTGGAGCACAGTGAGCAGGACGCCAAGATCGTGTTTGCCAGCGGTACTTGCCTGATGCACGCCGAACCTGATCGGCTACTGGTCTCCATCGAAACCCTGGAAGAAGAGCACTTGGACCAGCTAGAGGGCGTAGTCGAGAGCCATCTAATGCGTATGGCGAAAGACGAGTCGCTGGAGATTGTCTGGGAGAATTGAAAGTGCATGAAGGGCGCTGCCGTTAGCGCCGCATCGCTAAGGGTGGTCTGCTATAATTGCGGCCACCTTTTTTGTTTCTAGTTAATGCCAAATAGCGCACGCGTAGGAGTTTCCATGACCCGAATTGCCATTGTAGGCGTAGCTGGCCGCATGGGCCGCACGTTAGTTAACGCTGTTGAGCAACAGGCTGATGCCTCGCTTGCAGGCGGTATTGTGGAGCCGGGCAGCTCCCTGGCGGGCGTAGATATCGGCGAGCTGGCAGGTGTGGGTAAGCGTGGTGTGGCCGCCGTGGATTCGCTCGACGCCATTGTGGATGACTTCGACGTGCTGATCGACTTCACTGCGCCCCAAGTCACCTTGGCGAATCTGGCATTCTGCGCTGAGCACGGTAAGTGCATCGTGATCGGCACCACCGGTATGAACGATGAAGAGCTGGCCGAGCTAGATAGCTACCGCGATAAGGTGGCCATGGTGTTTGCTCCCAACATGAGCGTGGGCGTGAACCTGACGCTCAAACTACTGGAAACGGCGGCCAAGGCGCTGGGTGATGAAGGCTACGATATTGAGGTGATTGAGTCCCACCACCGCTATAAAGTCGATGCGCCTTCCGGCACGGCCATTAAAATGGGTGAAGTGGTGGCCGAAAGTTTGGGCCGTACCTTGAAAGAGCACGGCGTGTTTGAGCGGGTTGGGCAGTGCGGCCCGCGTACCGATAAAGAGATCGGCTTCGCTACCGTGCGGGCGGGCGATATCGTCGGTGAGCACACGGTGATGTTCGCCACCGAAGGCGAGCGCATCGAAATCACTCATAAAGCTTCCAGCCGTATGACCTTCGCCAAAGGGGCCGTGCGGGCGGCACGCTGGGTGGCCGCTCAGCCGCATGGCCGTTATGACATGCAGGACGTGCTGGCGCTGAGCTGAGCCGTGGGCTTGTGTTAGACCAAGGTCGGCATAAAGCGCTGGCCCTGATGCGCTAAATGCTGTAACATTCCAAAAATTTTGGCCCAGTGGCTGCAAAGAGCAGCAAAATATCTACAGTGAAGAGCTGTAGAGAGAGCACCGCGCTTGTTGCACTGGCCGTTAAGTGGGAAAAGTAGTCAGCTAAATGCTGCGCCATGGCTAACACCGTTATGAAGGCCAAGGAAAGAGAACAACAAGCGGGATGAAACCGATTTTTTATTATCGGCTTCGTCCCGCTTTTTTACGACCCGACGTTTGCACGCAAACGCCGACAACCGGATCGCCGAGCCTGCGCCCACAGGCTCCCACCAGCATGGGAGAACTTGTCTTGAATAACCCCGCATTGAGCAAACCCGCGATATTGGCCCTGGAAGATGGCAGTGTGTTTCATGGAACTGCCATTGGCGCGGATGGAGTCACAAGCGGTGAGGTGGTGTTCAATACAGCCATGACCGGCTACCAGGAAATCCTCACCGACCCCTCTTACACCCGCCAAATCGTCACCCTGACTTACCCGCACATCGGCAACACTGGCATTAACTCTGAAGATGTAGAGTCCGCCTCGATTGCGGCAGCTGGCTTGGTAATTCGCGACCTCCCTTTGCTGGCCAGTAGCTTCCGTTCTGAGCAAACCCTCTCTGATTACCTGAAAAGCCACAACGTGCTGGGTATTGCGGATATCGATACCCGCCGCCTGACGCGTATTTTGCGCGATAAAGGTGCCCAGAACGGTGCGATTCTGGCGGGTGCCGATGCAGAAGGTGAGGATGCCGTCGAGCGGGCGCTGGCGGCGGCGAAGGCGTTCCCAGGCCTGAAGGGCATGGATTTAGCCAAGGAAGTCTCCTGCAAAGAGGCTTACGAGTGGTCGGAAGGCGAGTGGGCCTTGGGCGAAGGCTATGCGGATGCGAGCCAGGGCGAGCGTCCTTACCATGTGGTCGCGTTTGATTACGGTGTTAAATTCAATATCCTGCGTATGCTGGCGGCGCGCGGCTGCCGCTTGACCGTGGTGCCTGCGCAAACCCCTGCGGCAGAGGTGCTGGCGATGAACCCGGATGGCGTGTTCCTGGCTAACGGCCCCGGCGACCCCGAGCCCTGTGACTACGCCATCAAAGCGATCCAGGAAGTGTTGGAAACCGACACGCCGGTGTTCGGCATTTGCTTGGGCCACCAGCTGCTGGCGCTGGCCTCCGGTGCCAAAACCGTCAAGATGGGCCACGGCCACCATGGTGCTAACCATCCGGTACAAGACCTAGATACCGGCACGGTGATGATCACCAGCCAGAACCATGGCTTTGCCGCCGATGAAGCCTCCCTGCCCAGCAACGTACGTGCCACGCACCGCTCGCTGTTCGATGGCACCCTGCAGGGCATTGAGCGTACCGACCGCCCGGCGTTTAGCTTTCAGGGCCACCCGGAAGCCAGCCCTGGCCCGCGCGATGTAGCGCCGCTATTTGATCGCTTTATCGCCATGATGCAGGCGCGCCGCTAAGTTAGCCGCGCTGCCTCTCATTGCCTAGTTACGCCGTTTTGATGCTCATCGTCACCACTTTTTGCGGGAACCGTTATGCCTAAGCGTACCGATATCAATAGCATTCTTATCATTGGCGCTGGTCCGATTGTCATCGGCCAGGCCTGCGAATTCGACTACTCTGGCGCTCAGGCGTGTAAAGCGCTGCGCGAAGAGGGTTACCGGGTTATTTTGGTCAACTCTAATCCGGCCACCATCATGACCGACCCTGCCATGGCCGATGCCACCTACATCGAGCCGATTACCTGGCAGGCGGTTGAGAAAATTATCGAAGCCGAACGCCCGGACGCCATTCTCCCCACCATGGGCGGCCAAACCGCGCTGAACTGTGCGCTGGATCTTGAAAAACATGGCGTACTTGCTAAGTACAGTGTTGAGATGATCGGCGCCAACGCCGACGCCATTAACATGGCGGAAGACCGCGACCTGTTCGACCAAGCCATGAAGCGCATTGGCCTGGAGTGCCCGAAAGCCAAAGTGGCGCACACCATGGACGAGGCGTGGGAAATTCAGGCAGAGCTAGGTTTCCCAACAATTATTCGTCCTTCCTACACCATGGGTGGCTCTGGCGGCGGTGTGGCGTACAACAAGGAAGAGTTCGAAGAGATCTGTACCCGCGGTTTCGAGCTTTCCAATAACCACGAGCTGCTGATTGATGAGTCGCTGCTGGGTTGGAAAGAGTACGAAATGGAAGTGGTGCGCGACAAAAACGATAACTGCATTATCGTTTGCGCCATCGAGAACTTCGACCCCATGGGCGTCCACACCGGCGACTCCATCACTGTCGCGCCGGCACAAACGCTGACCGATAAAGAGTACCAGATCATGCGGGACGCGAGCCTCGCGGTACTGCGTGAAATCGGCGTGGAAACCGGCGGCTCCAACGTGCAGTTTGGCATGGACCCGAAAACCGGTCGTCTGGTCGTGATCGAGATGAACCCGCGTGTGTCGCGCTCGTCGGCGCTGGCATCGAAGGCCACCGGTTTCCCGATTGCTAAAATCGCCGCGAAGCTGGCGGTGGGTTACACCCTTGACGAGCTGCAGAACGATATTACTGGCGGTCAAACACCAGCGTCGTTTGAGCCGTCCATCGACTATGTCGTGACCAAAATTCCGCGCTTTACGTTCGAGAAATTCCCCCAAGCGAACGACCGCCTGACCACCCAGATGAAGTCGGTGGGTGAAGTGATGGCGATTGGCCGCACGTTCCAAGAGTCGCTGCAAAAAGCGCTGCGCGGTATGGAAACCGGTAACGACGGCCTCGACCCGATCATTACCGAGTTCACCGATGAAACGATGGCCCAGATTAAGGGCGAGCTGCAGGCCGCGGGTGCCGAGCGTATCTTCTTTGTGGCTGATGCTATGCGCGCTGGTATGAGCGTGGAAGAGATCTTTGCGCTGACCAACATCGACCGCTGGTTCCTGGTGCAAATGGAAGACCTGATTCTCACCGAAGCCGCCGTGTCCAAGCGCGCCCTGGCAGAGTTCTCGGCGCGTGAGCTGTTCCAGCTCAAGCGCAAGGGCTTCTCCGATGCGCGGCTGGCGAAGCTGCTGGGCGTCTCCGAGAAGGAGTTCCGCAAGACGCGTCAGGCAGCAGGCATTCGCCCGGTGTACAAGCGCGTGGACACCTGTGCCGCCGAGTTTGCTTCCGATACCGCCTACATGTACTCCACCTATGAAGAGGAGTGCGAAGCGGACGTGTCGGATCGCCAGAAGATCATGGTGCTGGGCGGTGGCCCGAACCGTATCGGTCAGGGTATCGAGTTCGACTACTGCTGTGTGCACGCCGCCTTCGCCATGCGCGACGACGGCTATGAAACCATCATGGTCAACTGCAACCCGGAAACCGTCTCCACCGACTACGACACCTCCGACCGTCTCTACTTCGAGCCGGTGACGCTGGAAGACGTGCTGGAAATCGCCGACAAGGAGAAGCCGGTGGGCGTCATCGTCCAGTTCGGTGGCCAAACCCCGCTGAAGCTGGCTCGCGAGCTGGAAGCCGCAGGCGTGCCGATCATCGGTACCACGCCGGACGCCATCGATCGCGCCGAAGACCGTGAGCGCTTCCAGGTGATGATCGACAAGCTCGGCCTGAAGCAGCCGCCCAACGCCACGGCCCGGAGCTTCGAAGAAGCCTTCACCAAGGCCGAGAAGATCGGCTACCCGCTGGTCGTGCGCCCCAGCTACGTACTAGGTGGCCGTGCCATGGAGATCGTCTACGATGCCTCCGAGCTCGAAAACTACATGACCAACGCGGTGAAGGTCTCTAACGACTCTCCGGTACTGCTGGATCACTTCCTGAGCGCGGCGGTGGAAGTGGATATCGATGCGGTCTCTGACGGCCAGCAGGTCGTGATTGGCGGTATCATGCAGCACGTCGAGCAAGCGGGCGTTCACTCCGGTGACTCCGCCTGCGCGCTGCCGCCTTACTCGCTGCCTGCCGACGTGCAGGACGAGATGCGCGAGCAGGTCAAGAAAATGGCCGTGGAGCTGGGCGTAAAAGGTCTGATGAACGTGCAGCTCGCGTGGCAGGATGGCGAGATCTACGTGATCGAGGTCAACCCCCGTGCATCGCGTACCGTGCCGTTTGTTTCCAAGTGCATCGGCACCTCGCTGGCCCAGATTGCCGCGCGCTGCATGGCTGGTAAGACGCTGGCCGAGCAGGGCTTCGAACGTGAGATCGTGCCGCACTTCTATAGCGTCAAAGAAGCGGTCTTCCCGTTCAACAAGTTCCAGGGCGTTGATCCAATTCTCTCGCCGGAAATGAAATCCACCGGTGAAGTGATGGGCTCGGGCGATACCTTCGCGGAAGCCTTTTTCAAGGCGCAGCTGGGCGCGGGCGAGGCGATCCCGGCGCTGGATGGCGACCGTAAAGCGTTCCTGTCGGTGCGTGAGCCTGATAAGCAGGGGATTATCGAAGTGGCCCGTTCTCTGCTAACATTGGGCTTCACGCTATGTGCAACACGCGGTACCGCTGCGGCCCTCGAAGCCGCCGGGCTGCCCGTGGAGCACGTCAATAAAGTCTACGAAGGCCGTCCCCATATCGTCGATCTGCTGAAGAACGACGAAATCGCCTACATCGTGAATACCACCGAAGGTCGTCAGGCAATCAACGACTCTTCGATCATTCGCCGTACTGCTCTCGCGCGCAAGGTGCCCTATGCGACCACCTTGGCGGGCGCTAATGCTGTTTGCATGGCGCTAGAGTACGGTAGGGAGATTACGGTGCGGCGCCTTCAGGATCTGCATGCAGGAGCAAGTCAATGAACAAGGTCCCGATGACGGTAGCGGGAGAAAAAAGCCTTCGCGAAGAGCTCAACCACTTGAAGGGCGAAGCTCGCCCTCAGGTGATTGCGGCCATCGCTGAAGCGCGTGAACACGGCGACCTAAAGGAGAACGCCGAGTACCACGCCGCCCGTGAACAACAGGGGTTTATTGAAGGCCGTATTCAGGAAATCGAGAGCAAGCTCTCTGGCGCCCAGGTGATTGATGTCACCAAGCTGCCGAAAACCGGCAAGGTGATTTTTGGGGTGACTGTGTCGCTCTTGAACCTGGATAGTGATGCCAGCGTTACCTATCGCATTGTTGGCGAAGATGAAGCCGACATTAAAGCGGGGCGTATTTCGGTCACTTCACCCATTGCGCGCGCGCTGATTGGTAAAGAAGAGGGCGATGTGGTGGTGGTGAAAACGCCCGGCGGCGACGTTGAGTACGAAATTGAGAGTGTTGAACACCTCTAATGTTGTGCGGATAGCGCCATAAAAAAGGCCCGATGCAGGTAGCTGCTTCGGGCCTTTTGACTTAGCGGCGCTTGGCGCCGTGTCAGCATAGTACTGTGTGCGTTAGTGCCGCCCGTGATGGTTCTCGAAGCGGGTAACGTTGGAGAGCTTGGGGTTAGCCTTTGGGTTGCGGCGATAAAGCAGCGCCATTTTGCCAATGGTTTGCACCAGCTCGGCGTTGCTGTCAGCCAGCAGCTCGTTGATCATCGCAGCGCGGTCATCCCGTTCGGGCAGAGCGAGTTTCACTTTAATCAGCTCGTGATCATTGAGCGCGCGGCTGAGTTCTGCGAGCAAATTTTCGGAGACGCCGTTCTCAGAAACGGTGACCACTGGGTTCAAATGGTGGCCAATGCTACGAAATGCTTTCTTTTGTGCCTGTGACAAGCTCATGGTATCTTGCGGTATCCCGGTTAGCGCTTAACGTTCCATCTTACGGTGAAATGCCGCTAAGTGAAAGCAATCACGTGAACGCGCCCATCTCTTATTCCAGTGTCAGATTCCCACATGCAGCAAAAGCCTCCAAGCCGTAAACATTCAGTGAGCAAAACCAGCAACAACTGGAAGAAAGAACATTTCGACGACCAGTACGTGAAACAGAGCTGGCAGGATGGCTACCGCTCCCGGGCGAGCTATAAGCTGCTAGAGCTGGATGAGAAGGATAAACTGTTTCGTAATGGTATGACGATCATTGATCTGGGGGCAGCCCCCGGTGGATGGAGCCAAATCGCTGCCGAAAAAGTCGGGCCAGAGGGCGTGGTTATCGCCTCTGATATTCTGGAGATGGATGCGCTGGCAGGGGTGGACTTTATTCAGGGCGATTTTACCGAGGAGAGCGTACTTAACGCGATTCTTGAGCGCCTGGGAAATCGTCCGGTAGACCTTGTTATGTCGGACATGGCCCCCAATATGAGTGGTATGGCAGCCATCGATCAGCCACAAGCGATGTATCTTGTCGAGCTGGCGTTGGAGTTGGCCCGTGAAACGCTCTCGCCCAAAGGGCGGTTTTTGGTAAAGGTCTTCCAGGGGGAAGGCTTTGACGCCTACCTAAAAGAGCTGCGCGGCAGTTTTGACCGCGTGGTTACCCGCAAACCGGATGCCTCCCGGGCGCGCTCCCGAGAAGTCTATTTTTTGGCGGAGGGTTTTCGCGGTTAAACCAGTGCTGGCAAGGCCCTGGTGTTATGGCAAAGTGCTATAGCAAAGATTTATCACCACGATTGCCAGACAGGCAAGCGTAAGGTGTGTCACATTATGTACATTGGACGAACGTGACACAGATGGCCCAAAGCCAAATGTGCTTTGGCAATGGTTGAACGTTAAGCTCTAGTGTAAGGTCAGAGTATTAGCGGTTAACTGACGGATTCTTGTAATGAGGGTAGCCCCTTGAACGATATGGCGAAGAACCTGATTCTGTGGTTGGTCATCGCGGCCGTTCTACTGACAGTGTTCAATAATTTCAGTACGGAAAGCGCACCGCAAACCACTAACTACTCCCAGTTTGTGCAGCAGGTGCAAAATCAGCAGATCCGCAGCGTCACCATCGATGGGTATACCATCACCGGTGAGCGGATCGATGGTTCGCAGTTCCAGACCATCCGCCCTGCCGCAGAAGATCCCAAGCTGATCGACGACCTGCTGAGCAACAATGTCACGGTGGTCGGCAAGGCGCCGGAGCAGCAAAGCATCTGGACGCGGCTACTGATTGCCAGTTTCCCGATCCTGCTCATTCTGGCGATCTTCATGTTCTTCATGCGCCAGATGCAAGGCGGTGCCGGTGGTGGTAAGGGTGGCCCGATGAGCTTTGGCAAATCCAAGGCGAAGCTGCTCTCCCAGGATCAGATCAAAACCACCTTTGCCGATGTCGCAGGCTGCGACGAAGCGAAGGAGGAAGTAGAAGAGCTGGTCGACTTCCTGCGCGATCCCACCAAGTTCCAACGCCTGGGTGGTACCATTCCCCGCGGCGTACTGATGGTGGGCCCGCCTGGTACCGGTAAAACGTTGCTGGCCAAGTCCATTGCGGGCGAAGCCAAAGTGCCTTTCTTCTCTATTTCAGGCTCTGACTTCGTTGAAATGTTCGTTGGTGTGGGTGCATCCCGCGTTCGTGACATGTTCGAGCAGGCCAAGAAGCAGGCGCCCTGCATTATCTTTATCGACGAAATCGATGCTGTTGGCCGCTCGCGCGGTACCGGCATGGGTGGTGGTAATGATGAGCGTGAGCAGACGCTGAACCAGCTGTTGGTGGAAATGGACGGCTTTGAAGCCAACGAGGGCATTATTGTCATCGCCGCCACCAACCGCCCGGACGTTCTTGACCCCGCGCTGCTGCGCCCGGGCCGCTTCGACCGTCAGGTAACCGTGGGCTTGCCGGATATCCGTGGCCGTGAGCATATTCTGGGCGTTCACCTGCGCAAGGTGCCGCTGGCGGATGACGTGAAGCCGCAGCTGATTGCCCGTGGTACGCCTGGCTTCTCCGGTGCCGACCTGGCCAACCTGGTGAACGAGGCTGCCCTGTTTGCGGCGCGTCGTAACAAGCGCCTGGTAGGCATGGAAGAGCTTGAGCTGGCCAAGGACAAGATCATGATGGGCGCTGAGCGCAAATCCATGGTCATGACCGATAAAGAGAAGCTCAATACCGCTTATCACGAAGCAGGCCACGCGATTATTGGCTTGGTCATGCCTGAGCACGATCCGGTCTACAAGGTGACGATTATTCCCCGTGGCCGCGCGCTGGGTGTGACGATGTTCCTGCCGGAAGAGGATCGCTACAGCCTGTCGCGCCAGCAAATTATCAGCCAGATCTGCTCGCTGTTTGGCGGTCGTATTGCCGAAGAGATGACGCTGGGTGCTAACGGTGTGACCACTGGTGCATCTAACGACATCAAGCGTGCCACTGAGCTGGCTCACAACATGGTGGCCAAATGGGGTCTCTCGGATGAGATGGGCCCGATCATGTACGATGAGGACGAGTCTCACCAGTTCCTCGGTGGCCCTGGTCAGGGCGGTGGTAAGCTGAAATCTGGAGAAACCACCGCGCGTCTTGATAAAGAAGTGCGCAAGATTATCGATGAGTGTTACGAGCAGGCGCGTCAGATTCTGCATGACAACCGCGACAAGCTGGATGCCATGGCAGAAGCGCTGATGAAGTTTGAAACCATCGACGCCAGCCAGCTTAAAGACATCATGGAAGGACGTGACCCGCGTCCGCCGGAAGGCTGGAACGACGGTGACTCCTCCGGTGGTGGAATGCGCATCAGCGACGATAAGCCAGAAGCGAAAGCGGATGAGCAAGCGCCTAACGCGTCAAGCGATGAAGGCGAAGAGGATGACGATGAGCCTCGCCGTCGCCCATCTGACCCGCTAGGTGGTCCGGCAGGTCCTTAATCAAGCCATACTGCTGGTGTTAGCAAAGGCGTCCCATATTGGGGCGCCTTTTTGTTATGCTGTGGGCCAATAGCAGTTACGTTTCTTTTCTATTTTTAGGCGGTAGCATGACACCGAACGTTGACCCTTCATCGCCTTCGCGCCAAGCAGAGAGTGCTTTGCAGCTGCGCTGTGGGCGCCATACGCTTGATCTTTCGTTTCCACGGGTGATGGGTATTTTGAACGTCACGCCTGATTCGTTCTCCGATGGTGGTCAGCATGTTGCCTTAGACGATGCGCTACGCCACGCCGAGCGCATGCTGGCCGAAGGCGCTGCCTTGATTGATGTGGGCGGCGAATCGACCCGTCCAGGCGCTATGGCGGTTTCTGAGCAGCAAGAGCTAGACCGTGTTGCACCCGTAGTGGAAGCGCTGGTGCGCGAACTAGATGCGTTGGTATCGGTGGATACCAGCAGCGCCACGGTAATTCGTGAAGCCAGCGCCTTAGGGGCGGGGATGATTAACGATGTGCGTGCGCTAGAGCGCGAGGGCGCACTGGCAGCTGCCGCCAGCAGCGGTTTGCCTGTGTGTCTGATGCACCGCCAGGGTGAGCCGCAGAACATGCAGCACTCTCCTGAGTACAGCGAGCCCGTAGAGCGTGCGGTCGCGGCGTATTTATCCGAGCGTATCGATGCTTGTGAAGCGGCAGGGCTGCGCCGTCATCGTCTTTTGATCGACCCTGGCTTTGGGTTTGGCAAAACCGTCGAGCATAACCTGCGTTTGCTCAAGTATATGGAGTCGCTGCTCGCGCTTGATCTGCCGATATTGGTAGGCATGTCACGTAAAAGCATGATTGGCAAAGTACTGGGTCGTCCGGTAGAAGAGCGGTTAGCTGGCGGCTTGGCTTTGTCGGCTATGGCGGTTGAACGTGGGGCGAGCATTCTACGAGTGCATGATGTTGGGCCTACAGTGGATGCTGTGAATATGGCTTGGGCGGTACTACAAGAGGGCTGTGAGCCGCCCGTTGATAAGGAACTCTCGTTATGACACGACGCTATTTTGGTACTGACGGTATTCGCGGTACCGTGGGTCAAGCACCGATTACCGCTGATTTTATGCTCAAGTTGGGGTGGGCCGCTGGGCAGGTGCTGCGCCGTGAAAAGGGCCGCACGCGGGTATTAATTGGTAAAGACACGCGTATTTCTGGCTATATGTTTGAGTCGGCGCTGGAAGCGGGGCTTTCAGCCGCCGGTGTGGATGTTTCCCTGTTAGGGCCGATGCCCACGCCTGGGATCGCTTATCTCACACGTACCTTCCGGGCGGATGCGGGCATTGTGATTTCAGCTTCTCATAATCCGTTTGACGATAACGGCATTAAGTTTTTCTCCGCAGAAGGCAAAAAGCTGCCGGATGACGTGGAAGGCCGCATTGAAGCGATGCTGGAAGCCCCGTTGACCACCGCCGATGCAGCGCAGCTAGGTAAGGCGGCACGCATTGACGATGCCGCAGGCCGCTATATTGAGTTCTGTAAATCTACCCTGCCGGACCGACTTAGTCTGCACGGACTGAAAGTGGTATTGGATTGCGCCCACGGTGCCACTTACCATATCGCGCCCAGCGTTTTTCGCGAGCTAGGGGCGGAAGTGAGCGTGATTGGCGCCGCGCCAGATGGATTAAATATCAACCACCATGTGGGATCGACACACCCAGCAGCGCTGCGGGCGGCGGTAATTCAGCAAGGGGCGGATTTAGGCATTGCTTTCGATGGCGATGGCGACCGTGTACTGCTCGTTGATGCGGATGGTCGTGAGGTCGATGGCGACGATATTTTGTACTTAATCGCCCGTGACCGTTTTGAGCGCGGCCTTCTGGAAGGCGGAGTGGTCGGCACGCTGATGAGTAACTTCGGCCTGGGGATGGCATTAGACCGGCTCGGTATCCCGTTCCAGCGTGCCAAAGTAGGCGACCGCTTCGTGATGGAAATGATGGCAGCCAACGGCTGGGAGCTGGGCGGCGAAGCGTCGGGACACATTGTCTGTGGCCACGTACAAACGACCGGTGATGGTATTGTGTCAGCCTTGCAGGTGCTGGGGTTAATGGTGCGGGAGCAAAAACCGTTACCATCGCTGCTGAAAGGGCTGGAAAAAGTGCCGCAATCACTGGTTAATGTGCGCTTGCCCGCAGGGTTGAATGCCAAAGAGGTTATGGCTGCCCAACCGCTGTTGGATGCTGTGGCTGCATTAGAGGCTGAATTAGGGGACCAAGGGCGGGTACTGCTGCGCCCATCCGGCACCGAGCCATTAATCCGCGTAATGGTGGAAGGACGCGCTCATTTGGATGTGGATCGCTTAGCTAATAAGCTGGCAGGTCAAGTGCAGGCGCTACTCGGCTAGCATGCTGGGTCGTGAATAGCCGTCCTTGCTTGGCAGAGCGCGTCCTGCTTGTCACTGGGCTTGCAACAGCGGTTGTCTTGACAAGGCGGCTCCTATACCATTTTGCTCCACCTTGAGTGAGGATTATCCATGCGTACGCCATTAATCGCCGGTAACTGGAAAATGAACGGTTCTGCGGCGTTGATTGAGTCGTTTGGCAAAACGTTTGCTTCTGCTGCGCTGCCCGCCAATATCGACGTGGTGGTCATTCCGCCGTTTCCCTATCTAGACGCTGCGCGCCATGCGTTCAGCAACACGCCGCTGCAGTTAGGGGCGCAAACGCTTAATCCTCATCACTCCGGGGCACATACCGGGGAAGTGAGCGGTAGCATGCTCAAAGAGTTTGGTGTGGCCTACGTGTTGGTGGGGCATTCTGAGCGCCGCCAGCTTTACCGCGAAAGCGACGAGCAGGTGTTTGACCGTCTGTTGGCAGCCCTTGATACTGGGCTGACGCCTATTCTATGCGTGGGTGAAACGCTGGAAGAGCGCGATGCAGGCCGCACGATGGACGTTGTGTTGCGCCAAGTAGGCTATATCATGGCTCGCTTAGCACCAGAGCAGCGTCTGCAAATCGTTATTGCCTACGAGCCTGTGTGGGCGATAGGTACCGGCCGTACGGCCACGCCAGAGCAGGCGCAAGAGGTCATGGCAGGCATTCGTGCCTATCAGGCAGGGTTTGATGCGTCGCTTGCCGAGCAGCTGAAACTGCTTTACGGCGGTAGCATGAACGCAAGTAACGCGGCTGAGCTGCTCGCCCAGCCGGACATCGACGGCGGTTTAGTGGGCGGTGCCTCGCTTAAAACCGACGATTTCTACGCCATTTGTCAGTCAGCAGGATAACTCCATGCAAGTTGCAATTCTTATGGTTCACGTGGTGATTGCGGTCGCCTTGGTTGTACTCATCCTGCTCCAGCAGGGAAAAGGTGCCGAAGCAGGCGCAGCCTTTGGTGGTGGTGCGTCGCAAACGGTTTTCGGCTCGCGGGGCAGTGGTAACTTCCTGTCGCGTACCACCGGTATTTTAGCCGCTGGCTTTTTTGTGACCTCGATGGCTCTAGCATACTTTGCCACTCAGGCAGGCCAAGCGCCGGAAGCCGGTATTCCTGATGCGCGGCTGATCGAACAGCAGCAAAACATTCCAATGCTTGACGACTCCCCTGCAAGTATGGATAATACCGCGCCAGTGCTAGAGGAAAGCAGCGAGTAACTTCTTGATGTCGCTTTCTTTAGCCTCCCCTGATGCCGAAGTGGTGGAATTGGTAGACACGCTATCTTGAGGGGGTAGTGACCGTATGGTCGTGCGGGTTCAAGTCCCGCCTTCGGCACCATCTGTTTCGCTGGTTTACCAGCTTCCCAGAATGTCAGGATTGGCACCTGAGGCGAAAGACGCATTTGAAAAAGTTTTTGAAACAAGTTCTTGGAATGAGTTCTTGACGTAAGCCTTTCAAGTGTCTATTATCGTCGACCTAGATTGATGCGGGGTGGAGCAGTCTGGTAGCTCGTCGGGCTCATAACCCGAAGGTCATCGGTTCAAATCCGGTCCCCGCTACCATTTATCTAGTAGCATGGTTTAGGATCAACGGCATGTATTAAGGTGCTTTTGAGCTGCGAAAAATTCGCGACATGTTGCTAAAATGGTACTACAGGTTTCTTTTGAAAAGCCCCTTCCTGTGAAGGGGCTTTTTGTTAGTAGCTTTTTGTAACTGGTTTTTTGTAAACAGCTTTTATGAAGAGCTTTTTGCGAGCCAAGCGTGTCTCAAGAGCGGATGTTGTTCGAGTAGCCAGAGACACATTCCCAGGTAATGCCAATCAGCCACCTAGCTTTTCTTACGACTCCTGGCCAGGTGCCTGATGCAACGGCTATAGGAGCTTTGTCTGTGGCCACAAAACACGCTGCGCTTCACGCGCTGATCGAACCTGTCGTTGCCGCCATGGGCTTCGAGCTATGGGGTATCGACCATATTTCCCAGGGCAAGCATTCGCGGCTGGTGATTTACATCGAGCGCGAGAGCGGTGTCAGCGTGGAAGACTGCGCTGATATTAGCCGCCAAGTCAGTGCCGTGATGGATGTGGAAGACCCCATTCCCGGCGAATACCGCTTGGAAGTCTCGTCGCCCGGCATGGCACGTCCCCTTTACTCCCTGGATCACTTTATCCGCTATCAGGGCCACCAGGTCGCTCTGAAGCTACGTGTCGCGTTCGATGGGCGACGCAAATACCAAGGGCTCCTCGCAGGTGTCGAGGGCGATGAAGTGCTACTGCAACTGGAAGGCGAAGAGTACTGCTTTCCTATCGAAAGCATCGATTCTGCGCACGTTGTCCCGCAGTTCGACGAATAACACGGGTCGCGGCTTCCGGCAGGCGCCGGGATGATGCACAAAAGGACAGGTTTTCTGGCGAGGCAAACGCATGAGTAAAGAAATTTTAATGGTCGTGGACGCGATCTCTAATGAAAAAGGCGTCCCCCGCGATGTCATCTTCGAAGCGGTAGAAGCCGCGCTGGCCAGCGCGTCGCGTAAGCGTTTTGAGCACGAAGAAGCCAATGTGCGCGTGCATATTGATCGCCGCACCGGTGACTACGAGACGTTCCGCTACTGGACCGTGGTCGAAGATGACGAATTCGAAACGCCAGACTATGAAATCAAGCAGAGCATTGCCGAGCAGCGCGACCCGCCGCTGAAGCTGGGCGATGTGGTCGAGCAAAAGATCGAAAACGCTGTGTTCGGGCGTATCGCCGCGCAAACTGCCAAGCAGGTCATCGTGCAGAAAGTGCGCGAAGCCGAGCGTGCCGAAGTCGTGCGTCAGTACGCTGACCGTGAAGGCGAACTCGTTGCGGGTATCGTTAAGAAGACCACCCGTGACGGCCTGATCATTGATCTGGGAGAAAACGCCGAAGCGTTTTTGCCGCGTAACGAGATGATCCCCGGCGAGCGCTACCGGATGAACGAGCGTGTTCGCGCGCTGCTGGTCAAGGTTGACCCGGACGCTCGCGGTGCGCAGCTGCAACTCTCACGCACCTGCCCTGAATTCATCATTGAGCTGTTCAAAATTGAGGTGCCGGAAATCGCCGAGCAGCTGATTGAAATCAAAGGTGCTGCTCGCGACCCCGGCTCACGTGCCAAGATCGCAGTGAAAACCAACGACCGCCGCATTGATCCGGTCGGTGCCTGCGTCGGTATGCGTGGCTCACGGGTTCAGGCGGTATCATCTGAGCTGAAAAACGAGCGTGTAGATATCGTTCTGTGGGACGACAACCCGGCTCAACTGGTGATCAACGCCATGGCGCCGGCCGACGTGGCCTCGATCTTGGTGGACGAGGATGCGCACGCTATGGACGTCGCCGTGGCACAGGACAACCTGGCACAGGCCATTGGCCGTAGCGGCCAGAACGTGCGTTTGGCGTCTGAATTGACCGGCTGGCGGATCAACGTCATGACCGAAGATGAAGCGGAGTCCAAGCGCGAGCAGGAAATCGACAGCCTGGTGGATTCCTTTGTTCATCATCTGGGGGTCGATGATGAGGTCGCTCGCCTGCTAGTGGAGGAAGGGTTTACCACCCTGGAAGAAGTTGCCTACGTGCCGCTGGAAGAGATGCTCGAAATCGAAGAGTTCGACGAAGAGCTGGTGGAAGAGCTGCGTGCACGCGCAAAAGACGAGCTGCTGACGATGGCGATTGCCTCGGAAGAAGCGCTGGACGGTGCCCAACCAGCGGATGACCTGCTGGAGATGGACGGTATGGAGCGCCACCTGGCCTTCATTCTGGCCAGCCGCGGTATCGTCACAATGGAAGATCTCGCCGAGCAGTCTGTCGACGATCTGGTCGATATCGAGGAGTTGGACGAAGCGCGCGCAGCGGCACTGATCATGACTGCCCGTGCGCCCTGGTTTGAAGTCGATGACACATCGGATTCAAACACACAGTAAACAGGTCACGGGCTGAGGAGGGTCACTATGTCAGATATGACAGTTAAAGATTTTGCAGTAAAGGTGGGCCGCGATGTGCCCCGCCTATTGGAACAGATGAAAGAAGCTGGCTTGAAGCATGCTTCAGAAAGCGACGCCGTGTCTGAAGATGACAAGCAGACACTGCTAAGCTTTTTGAAGAAAAGCCACGGCGGCGGCGACAGCGAACCGAGCAAAAACCGTATTACGCTGACCCGTAAAACTCGCAGCCGCATCAAGACCGGCGAGCGCGGTAAAACGATCGAAGTACAGGTTCGTAAGAAGAAAACCTACGTTAAGCGCGAAGACGATGAGAAGCCGAAGGCGCCTGAGCCCAAGCACTCTGGCCCGCGTCAGTTGGTAGGCGATATGGCGGAAGCAGAAGCAGAGCGTAAAGCACGCGATGCCCGCGCCGCTGAAGAGAAAGCTGCCGCTGCGAAAGCCAAAGCTGCCGAAGACGCCGCGCGTAAAGAAGCGGAAGAGAAGGCCAAAGCCAAAGCCGCTGAAGTGCCGGATATCGAAGTGCCCGAGCTTGAAATCGACGACACGCCGGTAGCCGATGATCTGCCGCCGGCACCGCCGAAAGAGGGCCGTACCGATCGTCGTACTGCGCCGCCGAAAAAGGCAGCCGCGAAGAAGAAAGGTCGTGACGACGACGATGATCGTGGCGATCGCGAAGAGCGTAAGCGCGGCGGCGGCAAGAAAGTGAAGCGTGCCGAGCGCCGTGGCGGACGTCGTGGTGGTGCTAGCCAAAGTGGTAATGGCAAGCACGGCTTCCAGAAGCCGACGCAGCCGATCGTTCGTGAAGTCTCGATCCCTGAGTCGATCAGCGTTGCTGAGCTGGCCGACAAGATGTCGATCAAGGCTAACGAAGTCATCAAGGCCATGTTCACCATGGGTGCTGCGGTGACCATCAACCAAACAATCGACCAGGATACAGCGGCGATTGTGGTGGAAGAGATGGGCCACAAGGTCAAACTGGTGAAAGATGACGCGCTGGAAACGGAAATGCTGGAAGGCATCTCCTACGAAGGCGAAGAGATCACCCGCTCACCGGTCGTCACCGTCATGGGTCACGTTGACCACGGTAAGACCTCGCTGCTGGACTATATCCGTCGTGCGAAAGTCGCCACTGGCGAAGCGGGCGGTATTACCCAGCACATCGGTGCCTACCATGTGGAAGATGACCACGGTGGCGTGACCTTCCTGGATACCCCGGGTCACGCGGCGTTTACCGCCATGCGTGCTCGCGGTGCGAAAGCCACCGACGTGGTCATCCTGGTGGTGGCGGCCGACGACGGCGTCATGCCGCAAACCATCGAAGCCGTCGAGCACTCGAAAGCTGCTGGTGTACCGATGGTCGTGGCCGTGAACAAGATCGATAAGCCCCAGGCCGATCCTGATCGTGTCAAGAACGAGCTGTCTCAGCACGGCGTCATCTCGGAAGAGTGGGGCGGCGATACGCAGTTCGTTCACGTCTCTGCGAAGAGCGGTGAAGGCATCGAAGACCTGCTGGAAGCGATTCAGCTCGTGTCCGAGGTTCTCGAACTCAAAGCCGTTCCGTCGGCACCGGGTAAAGGGGTCGTCGTCGAGTCACGTTTGGATAAAGGCCGCGGTCCCGTGGCGACCGTGCTGGTACAAAACGGTACGCTGAAGAAGGGCGATATCGTCCTGGCTGGCCTGCATTACGGTCGCGTACGTGCGCTGACCAACGAGCTAGGCAAGCAGGTCGATACCGCTGGCCCCGCCATGCCAGTAGAGATCCAGGGTCTCGACGGCACGCCGGATGCCGGTGATGACTTCATGGTAGTCGCCGACGAGAAGAAAGCCCGCGAAGTGGCTAACTTCCGTCAGGGTAAATACCGCGAAGTGCGTCTGGCACGTCAGCAGAAGGCCAAGCTGGAGAACATGTTCAGCCAGATGGGCCAAGACGAAGTGGCCAAGGTCAACATCGTCCTCAAAGCCGACGTACAGGGCTCGCTGGAAGCGATCAAAGGCGCCTTGGAAGAGCTCTCCACCGAAGAAGTACAGGTGGCCGTGGTCTCCTCTGGTGTGGGGGGGATCACCGGTACCGACGCCAACTTGGCGCTGGCCTCGGAAGCCATCGTGGTGGGCTTCAACGTCCGTGCCGATGCCGCTGCTCGTGAGATCATCGAGCGTGAAGGTCTGGATCTGCGCTACTACAGCGTCATCTACCACCTGATCGACGAAGTCAAACAGGCGATGAGCGGTATGCTCGCCCCCGAGTGGAAAGAAGAGATCGTGGGTGTGGCCGAAGTACGCGACGTGTTCCGCGCGCCGAAGATCGGTGCGGTGGCTGGCTGTATGGTCGTCGAAGGCACCGTGTCGCGCAGCAAGCGTATCCGCGTTCTGCGTGACAACGTGGTCATCTACGAAGGTGAGCTCGAATCGCTGCGCCGCTTCAAAGACGACGTACAAGAAGTGCGTAACGGCATGGAGTGTGGCATCGGCGTGAAGAACTACAACGATGTCCAGGTCGGCGACAAGATCGAAGTCTTTGACCAAGTGAAGGTCGAGCGCAGCCTGTAAGGCCGCGCGAGGAGCAACCATGCGCGAATTTAAGCGTACCGACCGAGTAGCCGACCAGCTCCAAAAGGAGCTGGCGGTACTGATCCAACGCGAAGTGAAAGATCCGCGCTTGGGCATGGTCACGGTGAGCGGGGCCACCGTTAGTCGTGACCTTGGCTACGCCGATATCTACGTCACCCTGCTGGGTGAACAGGATCCCGAGCGTATCAAGGAGAACCTGCAGGTACTGAAACGTGCAGCAGGGTTTCTGAGAAGCCAAATCGCCCAGCGCATCAAGCTGCGTCACGTACCCGAACTGCGCTTTCATTTCGATGAAAGTGTGGTGCGCGGCCAGCACCTCTCATCGCTGATCGACGAAGCGGTCTCTTCTGACCGTGCCCGTCAAGCGGAAGACGAGGGCGGCAGTGAAGAGCAAGGTGAGGAGGCGCGCTAATGCCCCGTCGCCGTCGCGGATTACCGGTCAATGGCGTGGTGCTGCTGGATAAGCCGAAAGGCCTCTCCAGCAATCACGCGCTGCAGCGTGTGCGCCGTCTCTTTGAGGCGCAAAAAGCCGGGCATACCGGCACGCTGGACCCGATGGCGACAGGCTTGCTGCCTATCTGCCTGGGGGAGGCCACCAAGTTTTCCGCGCATCTGCTGGAAGCCGACAAGATGTATCGCACCCGGGTCGAACTGGGGGTGATCACCGATACCGGCGATGCCGAAGGCACTGTGCTGGAGCGGCGCGAGGTGCCAAACCTTGCGGTCGAGGACATCGAATCTGTCTTGACGCGTTTTCGCGGCGAGATCGATCAGGTGCCGCCCATGTACTCGGCGCTCAAGCATCAGGGTAAAAAGCTCTACGAGTTGGCCCGCGAGGGGAAACAGGTTGAACGTGCAGCGCGGCGGGTAAGCGTGTATGATGCGCGCCTGCTTTCGTTCGAGGGCACGGCGTTCGAGCTGGAAGTCAGCTGCAGCAAAGGCACGTACATCCGCACGTTGGCGGAAGACATTGGCCACGCGCTGGGCTGTGGTGCCCATATCAGTCAGCTACGTCGGCTCAAAACCGGGCCGTTCGATGGTGATGCGATGTGGACACTCGAGGCACTGGAAGCACTGGCTAGCCAAGCCGACCGCGAGGCGGAACTGATGCCCGTGGATGTGCTGGTCGATCACCTGCCGTCGCTTAGCGTCGATGACACCTCGTTTGGCCGACTGGCCCACGGACAGTCAGCCGAGCTCACCGTCGATGAATTGGCACCCGATGCGTTGGCACGACTTTATCACGCCGAGACGTTTATCGGCCTTGGCGTTGTAAAAGGGCCGCAGGAAGTGGCCCCCAAGCGGCTGTTAAGTACGGTCGCTCGTTCGTAATATCGCGGTAAAACGTTGCAAGGATGTAACGATTTGCGCGAAAATAGTCGCTTGAGACTGCAAATATGCGTGGTCTCACCCATTCATTTTTAGGCATATTGCTTACTGGAGAGACAGATGGCATTAACCGCTGAGAAAAAGGCCGAGATCGTCAACGAATACGGCCGCGGCGATAACGATACCGGTTCCCCTGAAGTTCAGGTTGCACTGCTGAGCGCCAACATCAACGGCCTGCAGGACCACTTCAAAACCAACAAGCAGGATCACCACTCCCGTCGTGGTCTGATCCGCATGGTAAACCAGCGTCGTAAGCTGCTGGACTACCTGAAGCGTAAAGATTTCGAACGCTATCAGTCTCTGATTCAGCGTCTGGGTCTGCGCCGCTAAGTTCTTAACGGCAATGATTCGAAACGGGCAGCTCCTTGTGGGCTGCCCGTTTTTTTGTTTCTGGTAGCCGTACGGCGCGTCAACGCCTAGAATGGTGGCGAGTCAAACGACCCAAGCGAAAAGACAAGTAGCTATTAATGTTAAAGGAAGTAGCCGTGAATCCGGTCAAAAAAACGTTCCAATACGGTCGCAGCACCGTCACCCTCGAAACTGGGCGTATCGCTCGCCAAGCCACTGGTGCCGTGATGGTCACCATGGACGAAACCGTCGTGCTGTGTACGGTGGTGGCGAAGAAAGATGTGAACCCAGGCCAGCCCTTTTTCCCGCTCTCGGTACACTACCAAGAGAAGACCTACGCCGTGGGTAAAATCCCCGGCGGCTTCTTTAAGCGTGAAGGTCGCCCGACGGAGAAGGAGACCCTCACGTCGCGTTTGATCGACCGCCCGATTCGCCCGCTGTTTCCGAAAGGCTTCATGAACGAAGTGCAGGTGATCTGTACCGTTCTATCCACCGACCGTAATCACGATCCGGACATCGCGGCCATGCTGGGCACCTCGGCGGCGCTGAGCATTTCTGGCGTACCGTTTAACGGCCCGATTGGCGCTGCTCGCGTTGGTTTCAACGAAGAGCAAGGCTACTTCCTGAATCCCACCGTCGAAGAGCTGACCACCTCCGAGCTGGACATGGTGGTGGCCGGTACCGAAAACGCCGTGCTGATGGTGGAGTCCGAAGCGCAAGAGTTGCTCGAAGACGAAATGCTGGGTGCCGTACTGTTTGGCCACCAGGAGATGCAAGTCGCGATCGACGCCATTAAAGAATTGACTGCCGACGCTGGTAAGCCGCGCTGGGAGTGGCAGGCGCCGGCAGAAAACGTTGCCTTGAAAACGGCCATGGCCGATGCTTTTGAAGCCAAAGTGGGTGAGGCGTACCGCATCACCGATAAAATGCAGCGCCAAGATGCACTCGCAGCGCTGAAAGACGCGGCCGTCGAACAGTTAGCGGCTGCCGAAGGCGAAGAGGAAGCGGAAGGCAAGTTCAGCAAGGATGACGTGAAAGGCGCGTTCGCAGCGCTTGAGAAGCGTGTGGTGCGCTCCCGCGTGGTCAAGGGCGAGCCGCGTATCGATGGCCGCGACAACGTCACCGTGCGTCCGCTGAACATCGAAGTCGGCGTGCTGCCGAAAACTCACGGCTCAGCCATCTTCACCCGTGGTGAGACCCAGGCCATTGCGGTCGCAACACTCGGCACGCTGCGCGATTCGCAGCTCATCGAGTCGCTGGAAGGCGAGCGTAAAGACCGCTTCATGCTGCACTACAACTTCCCTCCCTACTCGGTGGGTGAAGCGGGCTTCATGGGTGGCCCAAAGCGCCGTGAAATCGGCCACGGCCGTTTGGCGCGTCGCGGTGTCCAAGCGATGCTGCCATCCGAAGAAGAGTTCCCCTACACCATCCGTGTGGTGTCGGAAATCACCGAATCCAATGGCTCTAGCTCCATGGCGTCCGTGTGCGGTTCCTCGCTGGCGTTGATGGATGCGGGCGTTCCGCTGAAAGCCCCGGTGGCGGGTATTGCCATGGGCCTCGTCAAAGACGAAGACGGCTACGCGGTGCTGACCGATATCCTGGGTGACGAAGACCACCTGGGTGACATGGACTTCAAAGTGGCCGGTTCTGAAGAGGGCGTCACTGCCCTGCAGATGGACATCAAGATCGAGGGCATCAACGAAGAGATCATGGAGACTGCGCTGCAACAGGCCCACGATGCGCGCATCGGTATCCTGGCGCAGATGAACGCCGTGATCAGCCAGAGCCGTAACGAGGTGTCGGAAAACGCCCCTTCCATGGCGACGATCAAAATCGATCCGGACAAGATTCGCGACGTCATCGGCAAGGGCGGCGCCACCATTCGTAAGATTTGCGAAGACACCGGCGCATCGATCGATCTTGATGACGATGGCACCGTTCGCATCTACGCCGAAGACAAAGCCGCTGCCAAGAAAGCGATCGATACCGTACTGGCGATCACCGCCGAAGCGGAAATCGGCAAGCTGTACAAAGGCAAGGTCGTACGTATCGCCGACTTTGGTGCGTTCGTGAACATCATGCCGGGAACCGATGGCCTGGTGCACATCTCGCAAATCGTCCAGGAGCGCGTCAATAACGTGCGCGACTTCCTGAACGAAGGCGACGATGTCATCGTGAAGGTGTTGGATATCGACAACCGCAACCGCGTGAAGCTCTCGATCAAAGAGATCACCGAAGAAGAGAAAGCAGCGTTTGAAGCTGCCGAGGCGGACGTCGCTAGCTAACGAGTGCTCAGCGTAGGATTTACCGCCCCCGCAGCCCTTGGCTGTGGGGGCGGTGTCGTTTTGATAGGTCAGGAATGTGAGGACATAGCATGGAGCAGCAGGAATCGCCGCGTTGGTGGGCGGTGGTGGCCGTGATGATCGGCATTTTTTTGTTGGTGACCGCAGAGCAACTACCCATCGGTTTGCTCTCTCAGGTGGCAGAATCGATGGGCGTGACCCCAGGTATGGCAGGGTTGATGGTGACGGTGCCCGGCGTCGTGGCGGCGTTTTCAGCGCCGCTGCTACCGGTGGCGGTAGGGCGTCTCGATCGCCGTATCATGCTGACGCTGATGATGGCAGTGATGGTGCTGGGCAGCGTGCTCTCCGCCATGGCCAGCAACTTTGCCCTACTGTTGGCGGCGCGAGTGTTGGTGGGGATCAGTATCGGCGGTTTTTGGGCCATTGCGGGCAGTATTGCGCCACGTCTGGTGCCTAGCGATCAGGTGTCGCGGGCCATGACCATCATTTTTGGCGGCGTGGCGGCGGCCTCGGTGCTCGGCGTACCGTTGGGCACGCTGCTGGGTGATATCAGTAACTGGCGCGTGGCCTTTGGTGCCTTGGGGGGCTTGAGTTTGCTCACGGCGTTGGCGCTTTGGCGCTGGCTACCGCCACTGCCGCCCCGCGAGCCAGTAAGGTTACGGATGCTTGCGCAACAGCTAAAGAATCGTGGCGTGCGGGTAGCGGTGCTGACCACGGGCTTTGTGGTGGTTGGCCACTTTGCCGCTTATACCTTTATCAGCCCGATCCTTCAGGAGATTAGCGGTATTGCCCAGCGTCACGTCGGAAGCTTGCTGTTGCTCTACGGGGCGGCGGGGATTTTGGGCAATATCGCGGCGGGTGTCTTTGCTGGGCGACATCCCTACCGTGCGGTGCTGGCGATTCCCAGCCTACTGCTGGTAGTCGTGGCGCTATTCCCACTATTAGGTGTTCAGCCCACTAGCGGCGTTATGCTGCTGATGGTGTGGGGCGCAGTCTTTGGCAGTGTGTCGGTGAGCATTCAAACTTGGATACTGCGCACCGCGCCTAACACGGAAGCCGCCACGGCGCTGATGGCATTTGTCTTTAATATGTCGATTGGCCTGGGAGCTATGGTAGGTGGCCAAGTGGTTGATACCACCAGCCTGCCCATGGCCATGTGGGCGGCATCAGGGCTGTTTCTGTTGGGGATGCTATTGGTATGGCGCACACCCTCGCGCATTGTGGGGGAGAAGCGTCGCTAATGGCTTGGCAAGACCAGTGAAAAAAATGCCCCCGCGTGGCGGGGGCACTCTCTCTACGTTCCGCTTAAGAGGTGTTACGGACGCTCAATCGCCAGTGCAACCCCTTGGCCACCGCCAATACATAGCGTCGCCAAGCCTTTTTTGGCATCGCGGGCGATCATTTCGTGGAGCAGTGTCACCAGCACGCGGCAGCCCGACGCACCAATAGGGTGACCTAGCGCGATGGCGCCGCCGTTGACGTTCACCTTCGACGTGTCCCAGCCCAGCTCTTTATTGACCGACAGCGCTTGAGCAGCGAAGGCTTCGTTGGCTTCAACGAGGTCCAGGTCATCCAAGCTCCAGCCTGCTTTTTCCAAGCAGCGGCGTGTTGCCGGGGCTGGGCCAATACCCATAATGGCCGGGTCGACGCCTGCGTTGGAGTAGGCGGCAATGCGGGCTAGGGGCTCCAGGCCAAGCTCTTTGGCTTTTTCCGCCGAGCAGAGCATAACCACGGCCGCGCCGTCGTTCAGCGACGAGGCGTTACCCGCCGTCACGGTGCCGTCTTTCTTGAACGCAGGACGCATCCCGGCCAGCTTGTCTGCCGTGACTTCACGAGGGTTTTCGTCGGTATCGAAGACCACCGGGTCGCCTTTACGCTGCGGCACCTCGACCGGGACAATCTGGCTTTTGAATTTGCCCTCTTTGATGGCGGCAGCAGCTTTTTGCTGGGAAGCGGCGGCAAATTCGTCCATGGCTTCTCGCGTGATACCGTACTTCTCTGCCAGGTTCTCGGCCGTGATGCCCATGTGGTAGTTATTGAACGCATCCCACAAGCCATCGTGCACCATGGAGTCGATAGCCTTCCAGTCGCCCATGCGCTGGCCGTTGCGCGAGTTCGGCAGAATATGGGGAGAGGCGGACATGTTCTCCTGACCACCGGCCAGCACGATCTCGGCATCGCCGCAGCGGATGGCTTGAGTCGCCAGGTGCAGCGCTTTGAGGCCAGAGCCACACACTTTGTTGATCGTCATGGCCGGTACGGTGTCTGGCAGGCCTGCCTTGATGGCTGCTTGGCGCGCCGGGTTTTGGCCAACGCCTGCGGTGAGCACTTGGCCCAGTAGCACTTCATCGATTTGCGCAGGAGCCACCCCAGTGGAAGCCATAATATCTTTAATCACTAGTGCGCCCAGGTCGCTGGCAGGAATACCAGCGAGTGATCCACCAAAGCTACCTACGGCGGTGCGGCGTGCCGCCACAATGACCACGTCTTGCATACGATGACTCCTTGAGTAAGTGTTGCATCGTTCCTATGGCAGATAGACGTCGCTGCCTATCCGTTGTTATTAACATCGTTATTAGCGTGTATTGACAGGCTTGGCTATCAGCATAGGGGAAGATTGTGCATTGCGGCAATACGCTTTTTTGGCAAATAAAAACAGGCCGATCAACGGCCCGTTAAATAACAACGCATTCTCAGATGATTAGCTTATGCCAATTGGACCGGAATGGCGTTGCTGGTATGGCTAACGTGGTTGCCTTCTTGGAGATACACCAGCGCAGGCTGATGGTTTTCAAGTTCGGCTTCTGAGTAGTGGGCGTAGCTGCAAATAATGATGCGGTGCCCTGGCGAGGCTAGGTGCGCCGCTGCGCCGTTGATCGAGATCAAACGTGACCCCTCTTCGCCACGAATGGCATAAGTGGTGAAGCGCTCGCCGTTCTCCACGTTATAAATCTGAATCTGTTCATTTTCGCGGATACCGGCCATATCCAGCAGTTCGCCGTCGATGGCGCACGAGCCTTCGTAATTGAGAACGGCGTGGGTAACGCGGGCCATGTGCAGCTTGGCTTTGAGCATAATGGTATGCATAGAAACTCCTGGGTAAAGAGCTAGCCTGACGGGCTAGTCAGTGGCAGCGCTAGGAAGCTGCACGCTGAGATTGTCGATAAGCCGGGCTGGGCCGAGCTTGGCGGCGGCTAAGAGCACGGCATGGCGCGTGGAGACCGCCACAGGTTTTAGGGTGGCATCCCGCAGCTCAAGATAGTCCGGCGTAAAACCGGCATCATACAGCGCGGTTTTACCCCGTTGTAGTACCTGTTCGGCGGATTCGCCTTGGGCCAGCGCATCACGTAGCTCGCACAGCGTACGGTAGAGCGTGGGCGCTATGGCGCGCTCCTGCTCGCTGAGGTAGCCATTACGTGAGGAGAGCGCCAAGCCATCGTCGGCGCGCACAATCGGCACGCCAATAATCTCGATGGGCATGTGCAGATCAGCCACCAGCTTGCGGATCACCGCGAGCTGCTGGTAATCCTTTTCACCAAAACAGGCGACGTCTGGCTGCACTAGGTTAAACAGCATGCTCACTACGGTGGAGACACCGTCAAAATGCCCAGGGCGTGAGCCACCGCAAAGCCCTTCGCCGACCTCAGGTACGTGAACACAGGTTTGAGCTGCCAGCCCGTTGGGGTAGAGGGCGCTGACTGAGGGGGCAAACAGAAGGTCACAGCCTGCTTCGGTGAGCTGGCGCTGGTCAGCTTCAAACGTGCGCGGGTAGGCGTCTAAATCTTCGCCAGGGCCAAACTGCATTGGGTTAACAAACAGACTGGAGACGACCACATCTGCATGCTGGCGGGCGGTCGCAATGAGTGCCAAATGCCCAGCGTGCAGGTTGCCCATGGTAGGCACCAGCGCAATGCGCTGGCCCTTTAGGCGATAGTTGCGCAGAGTGGCGCGTAGCTCGTTAATATCTTGCAAAGTGCGCATAGGGGATTCGCTGTCACTCACTTAAAAACAGTGTTCCAGAGCGGGAAACGTGCGGGTTTTGACCGCTTCATGGTACTGCTCAAACGCACCTTGAATAGAGTGTGCGTCCGCCATAAAGTTCTTCACAAAACGCGGTGTGCGGCCATGGGTAACGCCTAGCACGTCGTGCATTACCAGAATCTGGCCGTCGGTATCCGGGCCTGCGCCGATCCCGATGACGGGGACGTCCAGCGCCTCGGTCACCGCTTTGCCCAAACTGGCGGGTACGCACTCCAGCAAAATGACCGATGCTCCTGCCTCGGCCAGCACTTTGGCATCATTAATGATTTTTTCTGCTTGCTCGGCCTCGCGGCCCTGCACTTTATAACCGCCCAACTGGTAAACGGTTTGCGGCGTCAAGCCTAAGTGGGCGCACACTGGTACGCCACGGCGCGTCAGTTCGCGTATGCCGTCGGCCATCCACGCCTCGCCCTCTACCTTCACCAGCTCCGCACCTGCGCGCATGAGTGCCGCGCCATCTTCCAGCAGGCGTTCGGTGGTGGCGTTGCTCATAAACGGCAGGTCGACCATTAGCAGGCTGTGGCCTTTGCCACGTGCTGCACAGCGGGTGTGGTAGCAGATGTCGTCGATGGTCACAGGGAGAGTGCTGCTATGGCCTTGCAGAACCATGCCCAGGGAGTCGCCTACCAGTAGGACATCAATACCTGCCGCGCTAGCGGCATGGGCAAAGGAGGCATCGTAAGCAGTCAGGCAGCTGAACGTTTCACCGGCGCGCTTATACGCCTGCAGAGTGCTCAGGGTGACGGTTTTCATGGCGTGCTCTCATTCAATCTTTATGGGGCCGATGCGGCAGGGGGGTGTGACACGCCTGCTTTGCTCGGCCATTATTATCGCAGCGTCCCTGCCTGCGCGATGTGGCGTAACCGGCAATTGTTACCTGATTGGGGGCGTGGTGTCGAGATTTGTGTCAGATGGTAGCAGTCGCGGTGACGCCGGTATCATTTAAGTGCCGAATATCGCTCATATTTACAGCTGTTAGCCAGTGATTAAGCGGCTGCTGATGTAGGGTGATGGGGTGCTGAAGCGCTGTGGCCACTTCCACCAGTGGGACTAACACGAAAGCGCGGGCGTGCATCTGCCCATGGGGAACGGTCAAGCGTGGCTGATGAAGCGTGAGTTCGCCGTAGAGCAGCAGGTCTAAATCCAGCGTGCGCGGCCCCCAGTGGCGCAGCCGCCGCCGGCGATGGCGCTGCTCCAGCGCCTGCAGTTGATCCAACAGTGCCAAAGGCGAAAGATGCGTCTCGAGGCAGGCGACCGCGTTGATAAAGTCAGGCTGGTCTTGAGGGCCTACAGGGGGGGTGGCGTAGAGTGACGAGCTAGCCACCAGCCGAGACAAGGGCAGGGCAGCTAGCTCTTGAAGCGCCTGCTGCACCTGACCTTTGGGGTTCTCCAAATTGCTACCAAGGCCGATGTAACTGCGAATGGCGTTATTCACTGTTCGCCTTCCGCGGCTTGCGGCGTTTTTTGCGCCGGCGGTCACCTTGGCTGGCAGGATCGCTGCCGACTTTTTGCAGTAGGCGGAGCTGTTCGTGCTCATCGCCTTTCTGAAATGCCGTCCACCAGTCGCCCAGCCCACGGGGAATTTCACCCGCCTGCTCACGTAGCAACAGGAGGTCATAAGCAGCACGGAAGCGCGGATGCTCGCGGGTTTGGAAAGCCCGTTTGCCCCGGCGCATCGGCAAGCGTGCTTGCAGCTCCCAGATTTCGCGCATGGGGATACCAAAGCGCTTGGGAATGGAGGTGTGCTGAAGCTGGCGCGATACGACCTGCTGAGCTGCGGTTTGCAGGGCGGGCACGGCAGGCATGCCCTCGCGCTCGAGCTCGGCCTGGCGGTGAACGACCGGCGCCCACAGAAATGCTGCCAGCAAAAACGCGGGCGTGACGGGCCGGTCTTCGGCGATACGCTTATCGGTATTGGCGAGTGCCTGCTCAATGAGCTCTTCTGCCCAAGCGGCATCGGCCATGGCTTCTTCTGATTCCGGGAAGAGCATGCCAAACAGATTGTAATGGCTGAGCAGGCGGAAAGTGATTAATCCGTGGCCCGCCATAAACAGCTTGAGCACTTCATCAAACAGGCGCGCAGGTGGAATTTGCAGCAGCAGCGGCGCCAAGTCGTACATCGGCGCTTCGGTGGCGGGCTCGATGGTGAAGTCGAGCTTGGCTGCAAAGCGAACCGCGCGCAGCATCCGTACCGGGTCTTCACGGTAGCGGGTGGCGGGGTCGCCGATCAGCCGCAGCGTGCGCGACTCAATATCCCGCACGCCGTTGGCAAAGTCGTGGATCGTGAAGTCAGCAATATTGTAGTAGAGCGCATTGACGGTAAAGTCACGGCGCAGTGCGTCCTCTTCGATATTGCCCCATACGTTGTCCCGCAGCAGCAAGCCATCGTCCGATTGGTGAGCGATATGGTCGCCGTGCTCGTCCTGGGGTTTGCCGCGGAACGTCGTTACCTCGATGACTTCGCGGCCAAAGCGTACATGCACGATTCGAAAGCGGCGGCCAATCAGGCGTGAGTTGCGAAACAGGTCGCGCACCTGCTCAGGCGTTGCGTTGGTGGCAACATCGAAATCTTTCGGCATTTTGCCCAGCAGCGCGTCGCGAATGCAGCCACCGACAAGATAGGCATCGAAACCAGCCCCATTGAGGCGGTATAGCACCTTGAGCGCGGCTTCACTGATTTGCTGACGAGAGACGGGATGCTCGGAGCGCGGAATAATACGAGGACTGAGCGCATCAGAGGCGCTCTCAGGGGAATCGAGCAGGGATTTCAAGTGCTCTCCCGGGCTATGTAATAAACGGGTAAATCCTTTAAACATGCGGCGATATCGACTCGCAGTGTATCGAAAACAGTTTCGAAAAACGTGACCGTATGGAGGACGGTAAAGGGTTGAGTGTATCCGACCCCCTGGGGCTTGCAAAGAGCGGTTTGCAATGAGCCGTCGGACCTGACGTCAATGCCACCCGTAAACGCGGAAAGGGGAGGCTACGTGAGCCTCCCCTATAAAGCAGACAATCAGCGTCCATGCTGCTGTTTTTATTCATGATGGCACATCGCCCTGAATACGCACCGCAGTCGGCAGGCGTAAAGAATCACTCTGATTCCGACCGCCTCGTATTCAAAACAATAATCCAACCGCGAACTTTTCTCTCCCGGCGAGTTGTTATTGGCTCCGGGGGTGTACACCTATGCTGCTATTGTTGTTGTTTGGGTGCAGACCTTGTGTACGTCGCGTCCTTATTTGGGCACTTGCTGTGTATTGTTATTGTTTGCTGCGCGTTTGCTTGGCTCCGCTAGGTAACCCTGTGCTGCGCGTGCAAGTCATGAGACTCAAGCCTGTTGTTCTTGTTCGTGCCGTTATCTCTACCTGGCCTTGTTGTTTTTGTTTTGGCTCAGGTCGGGGCGGTGTCATGTTGTTTTTGTTAGCGACTAACCGCGCTGCCCAGTTTGTTCTTCTTACCCAGTAATATTGCACTCGCCGTGCCACTCATTTGATACGTTATGTATTTCAATGGTTTGGCGATTTTTTGGTAGGCCGGGGAACTAATTGGAAGGGAAAGTGTTACCCGTTTTTGACCCTATTTTTCGCTTCGTTGTGTGGGAAGGTAACAGTGTCTGGGTAACGATATTTTGAGTATTTCTTATGAAAATCAATCTATTGGACGTTAGTCTTATGATCAGGGGGTAGCCCCTGCAAAAACAGCCAATCGGTACGCTAATTCTGGCGGCGGGCAGTTTTTTTCCGCGGAATGCCCAGTCGCTGGCGACGTTCCCATAAGTTTTTACGGCTAATACCTAGTTTCTGGGCCAGCTCGGTTTCGCTCATTTGGTCCTGGTGTTCCAGCACAAAATGCTGGAAGTAATCTTCGAGGGAAAGGTCGTCTTCGTCAGCCGTCGTGGCGTCGTCATTTGTGGAAGCCCCAGGGCTAACGGCAGGTGGGTGAGGTCGGTTAGTCGCCGGGCCAAGTCCCAAATCATCGGGGTGAATCAAATGCCCTTCGGCGAGAATAACTCCGCGCTCCAGAGCATTTTCAAGCTCGCGCACGTTACCGGGCCAGGGGTAGTCGCGTAGATCCTGACGAGCCGCTCTAGAGAGCCGCAGCCCGGGGCGCTCGTGGCGCTTGCAGGCCTTTTCCAGCAGGATGTCGGCGATTTTAAGTACGTCATCTTCGCGCTCGCGTAGCGGTGGCAGGGCAATCTGCATCACGTTCAGCCGGTAGTACAAATCAAGCCGGAACTCGCCGCTTTTGGAAAGCGCGCGCAGGTCACGGTGAGTGGCGGCAATCAAGCGAACGTCCACATGGCGGGTTTCCACGGAGCCAATTTTGCGGATTTCGCCCTCTTGCAGTACCCGCAGCAATCGCGCCTGGGCGTCCAGGGGCAGCTCGCCAATTTCATCGAGAAAAAGCGTGCCGCCGTCGGCGGCTTCGACCAAGCCGGTGCGCGCCGCGCTGGCACCGGTAAACGCTCCTTTCTCGTGACCAAACAGCTCGGATTCAATCAGCGTTTCGGGGATCGCCGCGCAGTTCACGCAAATCAGCGGCGCTTTGGCGCGCTTGCTTTGTTGATGAATGGCGCGGGCGACCAGCTCCTTACCGGTGCCGGACTCGCCCTGGATCAGCACGGTGACATCGGCAGGCGCGGTTTTGCGAATGCGCGTGTAAACCTCCTGCATGGCGGTGCAGTCGCCAATCATGGTTTGACGGCCGCCGCCTCCGTCGGTGATATCAGGCGGCGTGCCCTGCTGCATCGACTGCTTATGCAGAATGCGTTCAACCGTTTCCAATAGCTCGGTGTGGTCGAAGGGCTTGGCAACATAATCAACGGCGCCCTGCTTGAGCGCATCCACCGCCGAACGCATGCTGGCGTAGCTGGTCATGATCAATACCGGGGCGGGGGCCGCTAGCTCAATGAGCGTCGTGCCCGGCTCCCCCGGCAGGCGCAGGTCGCTGATGATGAGGTCAAAGTCGCTGAGCGGCTGCGTACGGGCCTCTTCGGCGCTGGCCGCTTCGCTGACGCTGTAGTGATGACGTTCCAGTAAGCGCTTTAGCGCGCTGCGAATAATCGCTTCATCTTCAACAATCAGTATCCTGGGCATGGGGCAAGTGATCATCCTGTTGGTAAAGCGGTAGCCATAGCGTAATGGCCGTGCCGCGAGGCTTTCCGGGAGGTGGTGAAGCGACCTCTATTTTGCCTTGGTGCTCATTGATAATTTGATACGCCAACGATAACCCAAGTCCGGTGCCTTCACCCGCCGGTTTGGTGGTGGTGAACGGTTCGAACAGCCGGTGTTTAACGCTGGGATCAATCCCATGGCCGTCATCGACGACGCGCCACCAAGCGTGGCTGGCCTGGGTGCCTGCCTCAATACGTACCGTACCCTGTGGCTGGCAGGCGTCCTTGGCGTTGCTCAGTAAATTTACCATGACTTGGGTCAGGCGCTGTGCATCACCGCGCACCACAATGTCACTTGGGCAGGCGTTGGTAAAGGTGACATCCTCGCCTGAGCGGGCTAAATGGATCAAGTGAAGCGCATCTTCGCTGACCGTTTTCAGCGATGCTGGCGCGGCGGGAAGCGGTAGTGCGGGCCGTCCGCCATGGGCAAACCCCACCAGGGAGTTGACGATTTTAGTCACCCGCTGAGTGAGCTGCTGAATTTGGTCGGCGGTTTCCAGCAACGCCGGGTTTTCGGTGTCGTAGCGCAGGTTTTGCGCCAGCGATGAGATACCGGTAATCGGGTTGCCAATCTCGTGGGCTACACCAGCGGCGAGCTGGCCAATGGAGGCGAGCCGCGCGGCGTGCACTAGCTCCTCTTCCAGCCATTTCATCTCGGTGTGATCCTCTACCAGAATGACGCTGCCGCCACGACTATCGTGGCCGCTGAGCACCGCTTTGTGCAGCGTCAAAAAGTAGTCTTTGCCGTGCAGTGTGACCGCTTGTTTGTACAGCGGCGTTTGGCTGGCATTCAGCACGCTGCCCAGCAGCGTGGGCCAGGGCGGCGGCAGGCTGTCGCGTCGGGAGCCGATCACGCTTTCGCCGCTGATGCCGGAGAGCTGGGAGAGCGCTTGGTTCCACATCAGAAGCTCATCGTCGTCGCCCAAAACGCACAGCCCCACCGGCAGATAGGCCAGGGTTTGACGGTGGTGGCGGCGCAGCCCGTCGAGTTCTCGGGCAAGCCCGGTGAGGCGCGAGCGGTAGGCTTCTAAGCGGCTCTCTACAAAGTGAATATCATCGGTGGCGGGGGTATCGTCGTGGCGATAGGGCAGGTATCGATCCACAATATCCCGCGCCACCGACGGCCCCATGAGTCCTGATAAGTTGGCTTGAATGCGGTCGCGTAAACGGCGCAGCGCATAGGGACGGCGCTCTTGCGGGGTCAGGTTGAGCGCTTTTAAGGCGCGGTCCACTTCGCGACTGGCGGCTTCATCGCCCAGCGCCTGGGCCAAGTGGGAGGGGAAATCCCCCGCTGTGGCGGCTTCCAGCGGTAGGCGTTTCGAGCGGATGACCGCATCCACCGAGCAGGCTTCCGCCGCCGAACGTTCGCCCTCTGAGATGCGCGTAAACAGCGACACCACAATCAGCAGGACGATATTCACCGCTAGCGAAATCAGCGTGGCGTTGTACCACGCGGGCGCATCCGTGGGCATCAGCAGAGTGAACGGGAGCGCGGGCATGGTGATATCGAACAGCAGCGGTAGCCACAGCCCCCATAGCCAGACGCCAATGCCGCCGATAAGGCCGGCAATCATGCCTTTGCGGTTCGCGCCGGGCCAGTAAAGTAGCGCCAGCAGCCCCGGCAGGCACTGGGCCATGCCCACAAAGGCAGCCAGCCCTAGGCTAGTGAGAGAGTGGTAACGCCCGACGCTTTCAGCAAATAGCCAACCGCCGAAGATTACGGCCCCTACCAGCGCACGGCGCAGCCACAGCAGCCAACCGTAGAGGTCGCTACGCGCCTCCGGCGGGCGGGCGACCAGCACGATGTGGTTCAACACCATGCCGGAGAGTGCGAGCGCGATCATCATCATGGTGCCGCTGGCGGCCGCCAAACCGCCAATGAACGCCAGCGTGCCGACCCACCAGTGCTCGGTCATCAGATACGCCGCGTAAGCGGCGAGCGGCACGCTCTCGTTGGCCGACTGCGCCGCCCATAAGATCAGCGGCACCGGTAGCGCCATCAGTAGCAAAAAGAGTGGCAAGGTCCAGCTCGCCTGCAGCAAGGTATGGCGAGAGAGGCTTTCGGCAAAGGTGATCTGAAATAGGTGCGGCATCATAAAGGCCGCCGCGAAAAACAGTAGCAGAAGCGTGCGCCACTGGGGGGCTTCTAGCTGTGGGGTGGCGCTCTGGAGTGCCGCGCCCGGGCCTTCCAGCCAGCGCTGTAAATCTTGAGGGCCGTTAAACACCCACCATAAGGCAATGGCACCGAGCCCGAGCATGGCCAGTAGTTTGATCACCGATTCGAAGGCGATGACGCTCAGCAGTGTATCGTGGCGGTGCCGATGGCTGTGGCGGGCGCCAAACAGCACGGCGCAGCCTGCAATGACCGCGCAAAACAGCAGCGCTACCGCTGAGCTGTAGCGGCTGCCGGTTAGCAGTTGCACGGCGTCGCTCAAGGTGTGTACTTGAATGCCCAGCAGCGGTAGTACGGCAATCAGACTAAGCAGCGTGACAAGCGTTCCCGCCCAGCGGGAGCGGTAGCGAAAGGCGAACAGATCCGCCAACGAAGAGAGCTGGTAAGTGCGGGTAATGCGCTGAATCGGTACCAGCAGCACAGGGGCGAGTAAAAAAGCTCCCGCTGGCCCTAGGTAGTAAGCGAGGTAGCCAAACCCGGCATTCGCGGCTAATTCGATGCTGCCATAAATTGCCCAGGCGCTGGCGTATACGCCGAGCGCTAGGGTATACACCATCGGGTGGCGAGTAATGCGTACTGGCACCCAGCCCCGCTCGACGGCCATGCCGCAGCCAAACAGCAGCCCCAGGTAGCTAAGCCCCAGTAATACAACGCCTATCAGCTCAGCGTTCATCTAACTTCCTCTTCTGCTCAAGCCATAGCGTCAGGGCAATCAGGACGCCCCAAATCGCAAAAGGGCGGTACCAGGCCACGCTCGGGTCGCCCCAGCCATCCATAAACAGCGGTGATAGCAGGTAGCCGCCAAACACAAGAAATAGCATGATGCGGTAGATGTACATCTTACTGCTCCGGTGGAGTGGGGCGATGGGCAAGCGGTGCCAGGCGTGACACCGACCAGTTCTCTATTGCCCAGCGTAGCTGCGCTTCCGGCGATTCATCGACAAGCGCTGGCGGTGGCGCTTGGTCGAGTAGCTGCAGCGCCTGAAAGAGCTGGCGGCGTATCCCGGTGCTCTCTTCGGCTAGGGCGGGTGCTAGGTTCTGCTTGGAGAGCTTTTGGCCATCCGTAGTTACCACTAATGGTAGGTGCAGGTAACGAGGTGTTGGTAGGCTTAGCGCTGCCTGTAACTGCTGCTGCCAAGGCGTGTTATCCAGCAGGTCGTACCCGCGCACGATATTGGTAATGCCCTGGTGGGCGTCATCCACCACCACCGCGAGCTGGTAGGCCCATAATTGATCTTTGCGCTTTAACACGACGTCGCCCAGTTCGGCGGGGTCGAAGTGCTGCTCGCCGAACAGCCGATCATTCCAACCTACGGGGCGTTTGGCGAGGTCACTGCGCAACCGCCATGCGACCGGCTTGGTGGCATCGCACACGCCGTTTCGGCACCAGCCGGGGTAGATGTCAAAGGCCTGCCACTGCTTACGCGAGCAACTGCATGGATACGCCAGCCCTTGATCAACGAGCTGATCCAGCGCGTGCTGGTAGGCATCATGACGATGGCTTTGCCATATCACTTCCCCATCCCACGTTAGTCCAAAGGCCTCTAGCTGGCGCAAAATAGTGCTGTCCGCGCCTTCTGGGCAGCGTGGCGGGTCGATATCTTCGATGCGTACCAGCCACTGGCCGCTAGCGGCGCGGGCATCCAAATAGCTGCCTAAAGCGGCAACCAGCGAGCCAAGGTGCAGCGGCCCGGAAGGGGTGGGGGCAAAGCGCCCTCGATAGTGAGCGGTGGCGGTCATGGCAACCCGTCGTTTGGAAAACTGCGTAGCGATGAGAAGAGCACAAGATGACAAACAAAAACGGGCACCTCAAGGGTGCCCGTTGGCTGTCATCTTAGGATGACGAGGCGTTTGGTACTTAACCGCCCAGTTGCTTCTCTTTCAGCTCGGCCAGGGTTTTGCAGTCAACGCAAAGCGTGGCGGTGGGGCGTGCTTCCAAACGGCGGATGCCAATTTCCACGCCGCAGGCTTCGCAGAAGCCGTAATCGTCTTCGTCGATCTTCTCGATGGTTTCGTTGATCTTCTTCAGCAACTTACGCTCGCGATCCCGGGTGCGCAGTTCAAGGCTAAAGCCCTCTTCTTGCGTCGCGCGGTCAGCGGGGTCGGCGTAGTTGTTAGCATCTTCCTGCAGGTGGCGTACGGTACGATCCACCTCTTCCATGAGATCCTGTTTCCAGTCCAGAAGCAGCTGGCGGAAGTGCGCGAGCTGCTTCTCGTTCATATACTCTTCACCCGGTGCCGGCTCATACGGGATGAAGGACTTGGACGCTTCCGGTTTCTTTTCCGCTACTGGCATGGGAGTGCCCCTTACGTATGTGACTGCTGATCGACCATGAGCGTGTGTCACGATCTCACGCCAAAGGGATGCTTGTTTAGCTGAAAATTGCACGTGATGCAAGCATAATAGTGCATTTTGGACCATGGTCCCACATCGTGTGCGGCCAGGGTCATGATTAATCTACTATTTATTAGTTGAAGGAGCCATGATGGCCTGGAATTCGCGTGTTGATCACGTTGCGCCTTTTCGCGTGATGCACTTACTAGAAATGGCTCAGGCACGTGAGGCGGCTGGGCATGACGTGATTCATCTGGAAGTGGGAGAGCCCGATTTTGCCACTCCCGCACCCATTGTGGCGGCGGGTCAGCAGGCGCTTGCCGAGGGAAAAACGCGCTACACCCCCGCTGCCGGTTTGGCGTCGTTACGTGAAGCCATCGCTGGGCACTATGCCGAACACTTTAATGCCAAGGTGGACCCTGCGCGTATTCTGGTCACGCCCGGCGCTTCTGGCGCGCTGTTGCTGGCTAGCCAACTGTTGGTCGAATGCGGCGACCGGGTATTAATGGCCGACCCTAATTACCCCTGTAACCGCCACTTTATGGCCCTGGCGGGCGCGGAAATTGATACCGTGCCCGTTGGGCGTGACAGCGGTTGGCAGCTTACCGCGCCGCTGATTGAGCGGCACTGGCAGGCCAAGACGCGGTTAGCGATGTTGGCCAGCCCCTCCAACCCCACCGGGCATACGCTGGATGCCGAGGCGCTCACGAAGGTGATCGACACGGTGGCGGCCAAGGGCGGCGATGTCATCGTCGATGAGATTTACCAGGGGCTGAATTACGACGACGCACCACTCTCAGCCACCTCGCTGTCGGAGGATGCCTTTGTGGTGAACAGCTTCTCCAAGTACTTCGGCATGACCGGCTGGCGCTTGGGCTGGCTGGTGGCGCCAGAACAGGCTGTCGAGCCGCTCACCCGGCTGGCGCAAAACGTGTTTCTGGCTGCTCCGACGCCTTCCCAGCATGCGGCGCTGGCAGCGTTTACCCCGGAGTGCCGGGATATTCTGGAAACCCGTCGCGCCACCCTCAAACAGCGTCGCCAAGTGCTGCTGGATGGCCTGGCCGAGCTAGGGCTTGCGCCTGATCTACCCCCCCAGGGGGCGTTCTATCTCTGGCTGGATATCTCCCGCTACAGCCGCGACAGTCAAGCGTTCTGCGAGCGCCTGTTGGTGGAGGAGAACGTCGCCATCACCCCCGGCATCGACTTTGCGGTTCAGGGCGGCGAGCATCATGTGCGCATCGCGTTCACCAACGACGTGGCTCGGCTGCAGGAGGCGGTGGTGCGCATCGCGCGTTTTGTGAGCCGCTTATGATGACCTATCCAGGGCTGGTGCCCGGCATGCTGCTGCGCCGCTATAAGCGCTTTCTGGCCGATGTCCGCCTGGACAGCGGTGAGGAAGTGGTGGCCCACTGTCCGAATACTGGCTCGATGAAGGCGGTGAACGTACCCGGCTGCCGTGTATGGCTCTCGCCCAGTAATAACCCTAAACGCAAGCTTGGATGGACCTGGGAGTGGATAGAGCTGCCCGAGCCAGATGGTGGAACGGCGCTGGCATCGGTGCACACAGGCCGTGCTAATCGATGGGTCGAAAGTGCCATTGAGGCCGGAGATATACCGCCGCTGTCGGGCTATCGAACGTTAAAGCGCGAGGTAAAGGTCGGCGAAGCGCGGCTCGATTTTCGCTTGGATGACCCTGAGAAGGGGGTTGCCTATGTGGAGGTCAAACAGGTCACTTTGAAAGAGGCGGACGGGCATGGCTACTTTCCCGACTCCGTGAGCGTGCGCGGCACCAAGCATTTGCACGCGTTGGCTGCGCTGGCTGAGCAGGGTAAGCGGGCGGTGCTGCTGTTTTGCGTGGCCCATGAGGGGATTGCGGATGTGGCACCGGCGACGCATATCGACCCCACCTATGCGGCGGCGCTGAGTGATGCGGTGAACGCGGGTGTGGAAGTAGTGGCGTATGGCGTGATGGTGGAGTGGCAGCAGAGTGTACCGGTAGCGGCCCGCCTGGCGCGGGCGCTACCGGTACGGGCTTAGCGCTCGATTTAGCGTTCGATATAGAAACGCTGAATAAAGCTCACCGGCTCGGGGTTTTCATTGCGGTCGTAGCGCACGTCGAGATTGAAGCGCATCGGCTCGTCTTGGCGCAGCGTGAACGTGGCCAGATGGTAGGTGGCATCGCCATCGTGCACGGTGCGAAAGCTGAGCGGTTCGCGGGTGTCGGTGAGGTCGCTAACGTAGCCTTCAACGCTAGCGTTGACCGGTCGCGTGGTGCCATCTGGCTGACGCTCGCGCACGCTGACATTCACTAAGCCGTGCCCGATGCTGCGCTGGATACTGTTCGCCTGCGCCACTTCTGACGTTAGAAAGCGCGTTTCAATGGCGTTGTAGTGGATTTCGTACTCGCCCACTCGCACCATCTGCTCGGCCGCTGCCTGGGTGGCGCTGAGCAGCGTCCCCATTAGCAGCGTTAGCAGTGAAAAGCGTCGCAGTGTCGCGATAGCCATAGCGTGTCTCCTCTCATGGGTGAGGTAAGTGCGGTATTAGGCGCGTCGGCGCACTCGGAAAATGGCGATTTCACCAAACAGGTTCGGCCACCACTTCGAGGTCCAGTGCCCCTTGTGGTCGCCCACTCCTACGGCACGGTCAACAATCACCAAGCCTTTCTCTTTGCATAGATGCTCGAAGTCGTTAAACGTCGAGAGGTGGATATTGGGGGTGTCGTACCACGCGTGGGGCAGCGATTTCGATACCGGCATGTAGCCGCGCAGCCCCAGGTGAATGCGGTGACGCCAGTAGGCGAAGTTAGGGAAGGTGATGATGCCCTCCTCGGCTACTCGAAGCATTTCATCAAGCATCTTATCCGGGCGGCGCAGCGCCTGCAGTGCCTGGGTCATGATGACTTGGTCATAGCTATTGTCGCAGAAGCTACTCAGGCCATCGTCCAGGTTGTGCTCGATGACGTTGACGCCGCGCGCCACACACTGGGTGATACCGTCTGGATCGATCTCCAACCCGTAGCCGGTCACGCCTTTCTCTTGGGCCAGCCGCTCCAGCAAAACGCCGTCGCCGCAGGCGAGGTCAAGGATATGTGCACCTTGGGGAACCCAGTCGTAAATCAGTTCAAGATCCGTGCGCATTAGCGTGTCTCCTCCGCGCCTGCGGCGTCGATGTGCTGCTCTCGTGCGACGCGGCCCATAAAGGCGCTGAACAGCGCTTGGTAACGCGGTTCTGGCAATAAGAAGGCATCGTGCCCGTGGGGCGATTCAATGTTGGCATAGCTCACCGATTTGCCCGCGCGCGTTAGTGCATCCACCAACTCCCGGGAGCGCGACGGCGGGAAGCGCCAGTCTGTGGTAAAGCTGACGATCAAAAAGGGGCACTGCGCTGGTGCCAAGGCGCAGGCAAGATCGCCGTCGCAGCTGGCCGCCGGGTCGAAGTAGTCCAGCGCTTTGGTCATTAGCAGGTAGGTATTGGCATCAAAGGCGGTCGAGAAGGTATCGCCCTGATAGCGCAGGTACGACTCCACCTGAAACTCGACGTCGAAGCCAAAGCTCAAGTCGTCGCTGCGCAGGTCGCGGCCAAACTTGCTGCCCATGGCATCTTCGGAGAGGTAGGTGATATGCCCGACCATGCGGGCCAGCTTCAGCCCCCGTTTGGGTGCGGTGTCGTGCTCGGCGTACCAGCCGTCGAAGAACTCCGGGTCTGAGCGGATGGCTTGGCGGGCGACCTCGTTGAAGGCGATGTTCTGCGCCGAGAGGCGCGGCGTGGCCGCAATGACGACGGCATTGGCGACCCGTTCGGGGTAGGTGATCGTCCACTGCAGCACCTGCATGCCGCCCAAACTGCCGCCCACTGCCGCTGCCCAGCGCTCAATGCCCAGATGATCGGCGAGGCGCGCTTGGCTGGTGACCCAATCGCTCACCGTGACCACGGGGAAGTCAGGACCCCACTGGCGGCCGGTGTCCGGGTTATGGCTCGCCGGGCCAGTACTGCCGTGGCAGCCGCCTAGGTTGTTCAGCGACACCACGAAAAAGCGATTGGTGTCGATGGATTTGCCGGGGCCGATATGGGCATCCCACCAGCCAGGTTTGCGATCCTCGGCCGTGTGGTAGCCCGCAGCGTGATGATGCCCCGACAGTGCGTGGCAAATCAGCACCGCGTTAGAGCGCTCGGCGTTCAGCGTGCCGTAGGTCTCATAGATCAGTTCGTACTCCGGCAGCGTTTTGCCACAGGCAAGCGGCAGCGGCGTCTCGAACTTAACCACGTGAGGGGTCACAAGGCCAACGGAGTCCGCCGGCCGGTCGTCATAAGCAAGAGTGTCTGAATCAGGCATCGAAAGCGCTAGTCCTGCAAAAATAAGTCCTGCGAAAAGTAAGCTCGGGGCGATAGTCGAGTCGATAGGGCCTTTATAGGCCTACGAGTGCGCCCGAGATGCCCGCCGCGCGGATCAGCGAGCCAACCACTAAGCCGTCTACTAGGTTAATGGCGATAAAGACCACGATCGGCGAAAGATCAATCATGCCTAGCGGCGGAATCACCTTTCTCACCGGAGCCATGATCGGCTCGACCAACTGCATCACCAGCAGCGCGCCGGGGTGGCTGGCATTCGGCGCGACCCAGCTCAGAATGATCATCACGATCATGGCAAAGAAGTAGATCTTCAAGATGGCGTTGGCTAGCGCGGCCACCCCAGCAATCAGCAGCCCTGCAATGGGCGGCATACCCACGCCGATCACCATGAAAATGGCAATCATACTGACGACTTTCAGCACGAAACCGGCCGCCAGCGTGGCGAGGTCAAAGCGCCCACCCACGGGGCCGAGGAAGCCTTGAAACAGACCAACAACAGGCTGGGTGATTTTCACCACCGACTGGCTGAGCGGGTTGTAGTAATCCGCCCGGGATGCCTGCAGCAAAAAGCGCAGCATTAACAGAAACAGATAAATATTGATCAGCGAGTTCACCAGCATTAACCCGGCGCTGCCTAATTGACTTCCCATTGCGGCTTCTCCTAAAAAATGTCGTTCTTGAGATGAGCGGCGTGCCTGCAGTTCATCTCGTTCTTATGGCGTGATTCACGGTCGGTTGCCTACGTAAGACTCAATCGTTACCGCTTAGCTCTTTGGACATGGCATCGGCGCGCGCGGCGCAGGCCTGCATGGCGTCGGCAATGATCGTGCGCAGGTGCGCATCTTCCATATGCGCAATAGCGCGCTCGGTGGTGCCGCCCGGTGACATCACGTTCTGCTTCAGGGTGGCCGGGTCTTTGTCGCTGCGCTGGGCCATAGTGGAGGCCCCCAAGGCGGTTTGAATGGCCAAGCGGCGGGCGGTTTCGGCAGGCAGGCCGAGCTTCACGGCGGCCTCTTCCATGGCTTCAAACATTAAGAAGAAGTAAGCCGGGGCGCTGCCGGAAACCGCGGTCACCGCATCTAGTAAACGCTCTTCCTCGACCCACTCGACAATGCCCACGGCTTCCATTAGCTGCGTGGCGAGGGTGCGCTGGGCATCGCTGACCGCCGCGTTGGCGTACAGGCCGCTGGCACCGATGCCGACCAGTGACGGGGTGTTGGGCATGCAACGCACCAGGGCGTTGCCGCCGCCCAGCCACTGGTCGATGGTGTTGGCATCCAGGCCTGCAGCAATGGAAATTACCAGCGGCGCCTGCTGCTGAACGCTTTCACGCAGGGCTTCACAAACGCCGCGCATGATCTGTGGTTTGACCGCCAGCACGACCACATCTGCACCGTTAACCGCTGCACTGTTGTCGGTGTGGGTATGAATACCCAGGCGCGCCTTCAGCGGAGCCAGTTCGCTTTCGTTGGGGGCCGTGGCGGTGATGTCGCTAGGTGAGACACCGCTTTCGATCAGGCCGCCGATAATGGCACCGGCCATATTGCCTGCGCCAATGAAGGTGATCTTGCTCGCCATGGGGGTATCCTTTTTCGCAAATAGCTGCGTCTTGCAGCGTGTAAAGTAAACCGTGAGTTGTGTGAGCCGCGTGCTGTGTGAATCGTAGTTAGCCCCGAGCGCCAAAAATGGCGGTGCCTAAACGTACCAGCGTGGCGCCTTCTAAGACAGCCGCTTCTAAATCGTCGCTCATACCCATCGAGAGCGTATCCAGCGGTGCTTCAGGCAGTGCCGCTTGGAGCTCTTCTAATAGCTGGCGTAGCGCTGCCAGCGGCTGGCGCTGTGCTTCTAGCGTCTCCGCCGGGGCGGGAATCGCCATCAGCCCGCGCAGGGCGAGGCCTGGCAGGGCGGCAATCTCTTGGGCCAGTGCCAAGGTACCCTCGGGCAGCACGCCGGATTTCGTGGCCTCGCGGCTAATATTGACCTGCAGGCATACGTTTAGCGGCGGTAACGCTACCGGGCGCTGTTCGCTCAGGCGTTTGGCGATCTTTAACCGGTCAACGCTGTGTACCCAGGCAAACTGCTCGGCCACAGCGCGGGTCTTGTTCGATTGCAGTGGGCCAATGAAGTGCCACACAATGCCGTCAAGATCCTCAAGCGCCGCTTGTTTATCCAGCGCCTCTTGCAGGTAGTTTTCACCAAACTCGCGCTGGCCGTGCTGCCACGCTTCGCGCAGCATCTCGGCGGGCTTGGTTTTGCTCACCGCCAGCAGGGTGGCGCTGGTGGGCGAGCGTCCGGCATCCTCAAGCGCCCGGCGCAGGCGTTCACGCGCAGATGCAAGTGACTCGGGGAGCGCGTTGTCTGTCATACTCAAGCACCTTACCGCAGCTGGGAAAGAGAGATGGATATTACCGAACTGCTGGCATTCTCGGCAAAGCAGAATGCATCCGACTTGCACCTTTCGGCGGGTCTGCCTCCCATGATACGTGTTGATGGCGATATTCGTCGGCTTAATGTGCCCGCCATGGAGAACAGCGACGTTCGGCGGCTGATCTACGACATCATGAATGATCGGCAGCGCCGCGACTATGAAGAGCACCTAGAAACGGACTTTTCCTTCGAAGTGCCGGGCGTGGCGCGCTTTAGGGTTAATGCCTTCAACCAGGCACGCGGGGCAGGGGCCGTCTTTCGTACCATTCCTAACAAGGTGCTTTCCATGGACGCCTTGGGCATGGGCGAGGTGTTCCAGCGCCTCTCGATGCTACCTAGAGGATTAGTGCTGGTGACCGGGCCCACGGGGTCGGGGAAAAGCACGACCTTGGCGGCGATGATCGACTACATCAACGAACAGCGCTTCGAGCATATTCTAACCATCGAAGATCCGGTGGAGTTTGTGCACACCAGCAAGCGCTGCCTGATTAATCAGCGGGAGGTTCACCGCGACACCCATAGCTTCTCTGGGGCGCTGCGAAGCGCGCTGCGCGAAGACCCGGACGTGATTTTGGTCGGTGAGTTGCGGGATCTCGAAACGATCCGTTTAGCGCTCACCGCTGCTGAAACGGGGCACCTAGTATTTGGTACGCTGCACACGACTTCGGCGGCGAAAACCATCGACCGGATTATTGATGTATTCCCCGGCGAAGAGAAATCTATGGTGCGCTCGATGCTGTCTGAATCGCTCCAGGCGGTCATCTCGCAAACGCTGTTGAAGCGTCAGGGTGGCGGGCGCGTGGCGGCCCACGAGATCCTGATTGCCACGTCTGCGGTGCGTAACCTCATTCGCGAAGATAAAGTGGCGCAGATCTACTCCGCTATCCAGACCGGCGGCGCACTGGGAATGCAGACCCTGAATGCCTCGCTCGCTAAGCTGGTTAAAGAGGGCGTGGTGAGTATGGACGAAGCCCAAGCAAGGGCTAAAGGCACGCTGACGTTAAAAGATGAGTAAGGCGGCACAAGGATAATAGACGCGATGAGTGAGCCAGCCAGCGGTATGACCGTGACCCAGTGGCTGCACCAACTGCTGGGTATTATGGTCGAGCAGCAGGCATCAGACCTGCTGATTTCGGTGGGCGCACCGCCCAGTTTGAAAACGCCCAAGGGGCTAATGCCGCTGGGGCGTCAGCCGCTCTCCTCTAGCCAGGTGCGTAGCCTGGTTCTGAATGCGGTTCCCGAAAAGCAGCGGGAGCGATTTCAAGAGGAGCACGAGGCGAATTTTGCCCTAAGCCTGGAGAACGCGGGGCGGTTTCGGGTAAGCGCCTTTCAACAGCGTAACGAGCCCGCCATGGTGGTGCGCCGCATTGCGCAGACTATTCCGACCCTCAGCGCGCTGGGCGTGCCTAGCCAGTTGGCAGCGTTGGCCAATGCCAAACGCGGGCTGGTGCTGGTGGTGGGCGGCACGGGAACGGGGAAATCCACCACTCTGGCGGCGATGATTCAGGAGCGTAACGCCTCAGTCGGTGGGCACATCATCACCATTGAAGATCCTATCGAGTACTTGCATCCGCACCAGCGGGGCATCGTTAATCAGCGCGAGGTGGGGGTGGATACGGAGTCCTTCGAGGTGGCGCTGAAAAATACGCTACGCCAAGCGCCGGATGTGATCTTGATTGGCGAAGTGCGTACCCGCGAGACCATGGAGCACGCCCTCACTTTTGCGGAAACCGGGCATCTCTGTTTGGCGACGCTGCACGCCAACAACGCTAACCAGGCGTTGGAGCGCATCCTTCACTTCTTTCCCCATGAGCGGCACGAGCAGGTGCTGATGGATCTGTCGCTGAATTTGCGTGCTGTAGTGGCGCAGCAATTGCTGCCTACTCAGCAGGGTGGCCGCTGCGCGGCGATCGAGATTTTGCTCTCGTCGCCACGGGTGGTGGATCTGATCCGAAAAGGGCGTATTGATGAACTAAAGCAGGCCATGGCAGGCTCCCGCGACGCGGGGATGCAAACCTTCGATCAGGCGCTTTATGCGCTTTATCAAGCGGGCCAAGTCAGCCAGCAAGTGGCGCTGGCCCATGCGGATTCCGCCAACGACCTGCGGCTGATGATCAAGCAGGGCGACGCCGTCGCCAGCGGTAAGCCGTTAGATGCGCAGGTGCCGTCTCATCTTGCTCTGCGCGACGGTGACGATTATTGACGGTCGCCGCTAGGGGGCGTAAATGCCGCCCAGTACCCGCGGGCCGCTGGCGCCGGTCACGGAAGACAAGTTGCCGGGTAACCCGTGCAGGCGCTGATGGGCGAGCCAAGCAAAGGCTCCTGCTTCAATCCAATCTTCCGGCCAGCCCAGCGTAGCGGGGGAGAGTAGCGTGACCTTAGGAAGGTGCGCGGCTAACCTTTCCATCAAATAGGCATTGTGAGCACCGCCACCGCCTACCAGTAGCGTGGCGCTGGGCTGGCTTAGTGGCAGTTGGGTCACCCCTTGCGCGACACTCACCGCCGTCAGTTCGGCCAGCGTTGCCTGAACATCCCGGGGGGCTTCGTCGCCAGTGAGGTGGTCGCTCAACCACGCTAAGTGAAACAGCTCGCGCCCGGTGCTGCGCGGCGGCGGCTGATGAAAAAAGGGTTCTTGCAGCAGGCGGGCGAGCAGCGCTTGGTCGATTTGCCCGCTGGCCGCCCAAGTGCCGCTCTCATCAAATCGCCCGGTGTGATGCTTGGCAAACCAGGCATCAAGCAGCACGTTCGCCGGGCCGGTATCGAAGCCCACCACGGCGCGCTCCTGTTCTTGAGGAAGCCATGTAAGATTGGCAAAGCCGCCCAGATTCAGCACGAGCTGTTCGCCTTGGCGCTGCCCAAACAGCGCTTGGTGGAACGCGGGCGCTAGAGGCGCTGCTTGGCCGCCAGCGGCCAAGTCCCGGCGGCGAAAGTCGGCTACCACCGTGCACCCCGTCAATTCTGCCAGCAGGCTCGGGTTGTCTAGCTGTAGCGTATACGCCGGACCACCCTGGTGACCTTGCGGCGCGTGCTCAATCGTCTGGCCGTGGCTGCCAATCGCTGTAATCTGAGCCGGGGCGAGCCCTTGCTCCGTTAATAGTGCTGTAACGGCCTGGGCCTGGAGGCGGCAAAAGGCATCCTCGGCGGCGGCCAGCTCGGCAAAGTGCGCTGCTGGCGCGTGGCAAAGGTGCAGTAGCAGCGCATGCAGCGTATCGGGCATGGTAACGGCAGTCGTGGCTAATAGCTTAGGCGGCGCGCCAGGAGTGATAGAGACCAGGGCGGCATCAATACCGTCCAAGCTGGTGCCTGACATGAGCCCGATGTAGTAGGCCGTCGGTGTGGAGGAAGCGGTTTTCATCATGCGGGTCATCCAAAACGGGGTGAAGGCTCAACCAAGGCGGTGGAGCGTGATAACATCGCCCACTATTGATTATTTAAACGCCTTTAACGGCACATAGTACATGGAGATCGGCAATGAGTGAGGTGGATCAGGCGTTAGCGCTGCTGTCGCGGGGGACGCATGAAATCCTGGTAGAAGACGAGCTGCGTAAAAAGCTCGCGTCTGGTCGCAAGCTGCGTATTAAAGCAGGGTTCGACCCTACAGCACCTGATTTGCACCTGGGCCACAGCGTACTGCTGACCAAAATGCGTCAGTTCCAAGATCTCGGTCATACCGTCATCTTTTTGATTGGTGACTTCACCGGCCGTATTGGTGACCCGACCGGTAAAAACGTCACCCGTAAGCCGCTGACCGAAGCCGACGTCAAGGCGAATGCGGAAACTTATAAAGAGCAGGTGTTCAAAATCCTCGATCCGGAAAAGACCGAGGTGCGCTTCAACGCGGAATGGTTTGGCGAGTTAACGGCTGCCAAAATGATTGAGCTGGCAGCACAAAGCACCGTGGCTCGCATGCTGGAGCGTGATGACTTCGAGAAGCGCTACAAAGCGAATCAGCCGATTGCGATTCACGAGTTTCTTTACCCGCTAGTGCAGGGCTATGACTCCGTCGCACTAGAAGCTGATATCGAACTGGGCGGCACCGATCAGAAATTTAACCTGCTCATGGGGCGCGAGATTCAAAAGCACTTCGGCCAGGAGCCTCAGGTGGTCATCACGATGCCCCTGCTAGAAGGTTTGGACGGCGTGCAGAAAATGTCCAAGTCGCTTGGCAACTACGTGGGCGTGGATGAAGCACCGGGTTCCATGTTCAATAAGCTGGTCTCCATGCCCGACAGCTTAATGTGGCGTTACTTCGAACTGCTCTCGCTGAAATCGAACGAAGAGATTGAGGCGTTGAAGCAGAGTGTCGAGCAGGGTGCGAATCCTCGCGATGTGAAAATGGAGCTTGCCCGCGAACTCATCGCCCGCTACCACGGTGATGAAGCCGCCGCGAATGCGCACAAGTCGGCGGGTAACCAGTTGGCCGATGGTGAGTTGCCGGAAGACCTGCCAGAAGTAGACGTCGACTTTGAAGGCAGCGAGCAGGCCCCGGTTGCGACTGTTCTGAATCGCTCAGGCTTAACCAAGAACAGCGCACAAGCCAAAGACATGCTGAAAAATGGCAGTGTCAAAGTGGATGGTGAGGTCGTTGCTCAAGACACCATGCTCGCCACTGGTAAAGTGTATGTGATTCAAGCGGGCAAGAAGCGTTACGCTCGCGTGACCCTGGTGTGAACTTTCTGAAAACTTTTTCACATTAGCTCTTGCCAACCCGGCCGCGAATCCGTAAAGTACGCATCCGCTGCCGGGGACGACCAGCGTTACCAGCGGTGAATGAGGTTGAAAATCTCTGGTTTGTCAGGAAGTTAGAGTTGTCTTGTTGTTGTTTAGATCGCTCGCTTCACTCGCTGAAAACAGCCCTTGACAAACACCACGGAATGCGTAGAATACGCCTTCCTCGCTGAGGCGACACGGTTCAGGTCATCGAGCCAGCGCAGCGAGCTTAAGAAAGTTGCTCTTTAACAATTTGATCAGGTAATTCATGTGGGCGCTTGCCGATGAGGGTGATAAATCACCAATTATCAAGGCAAGCGCACAAGAAAGATGTTTACATCTTTCAAATTCGTTTGAATCTTGAGCCAAGTTTGATCCGCTTTTGTTGCCTTCGGGCAGCGAGTAAGGATCGCATTGATCTTAAACTGAAGAGTTTGATCATGGCTCAGATTGAACGCTGGCGGCAGGCCTAACACATGCAAGTCGAGCGGTAACAGGTCCAGCTTGCTGGATGCTGACGAGCGGCGGACGGGTGAGTAATGCATAGGAATCTGCCCGATAGTGGGGGATAACCTGGGGAAACCCAGGCTAATACCGCATACGTCCTACGGGAGAAAGGGGGCTCCGGCTCCCGCTATG
>NZ_JBSXNH010000047.1:0-6403 GCF_056857535.1 Vreelandella sp. L-25 | reverse complement strand
CAAGAAAACCATCGGTTACGGACTGCCGGACTTCGCAGAGGAACTCAACTACGGAGTCGATCTATCAACCATCTGAGGGTGGTATCAGATTGATGGGGTGAAGGTGCCCCATCAACCATTAAATCCGTATACCCAAAAAATCTTAACCACGTCACTACTGGACGTGCTGATTATTTGCTTCTAAAGTGGATTTGGTAGGTAGGCAATGAGCCACCTGCTCAATCATTAAGCACGTTAAGGATATGAACGATGGCAACTGGCACTGTCAAGTGGTTCAACGACACCAAAGGTTACGGCTTCATCTCTCCCGATGACGGCGGTGACGATCTCTTTGCCCACTTCTCCGAAATTCAAGCTGAAGGTTTTAAGACCCTGCAAGATGGTCAGAAAGTCAGTTTCGAGGTGACTCAGGGTAAAAAAGGCCTTCAGGCCTCCAACATTCGCGTTGCTTGAACCGCACCGAATGGATAAAGGCCCGGAATACGGGCCTTTTTTTATAGGTTGGGGTTTACTTCTTAAGACGATGTATCCAACGTGTCATCCGAGGAGCTTTCGGCCTCTTGCGCTTCGCTATCGTCACTGCTGGGGCGCTCACTCTCCAAGGCTTGGAACTGCTCTTCTAGGCGCTGCTGGGCCTCTTCGAATTGACGTTCGGTATCTTCGATGAGCGCATCCACATCTTTCGCTTCTAACCCACCTTCCACGGAAGAACCTTCGGGTAAACTGCTTTCGCGCTCCCAGCTTGGCTCGATGGGATCGTTCTCCATGGGTGCCAGTTCGGGCGACTGCTGCTCGATTTCTTGAAACTGTTGCTCCAACTGACGCTGTGCCTCTTCGAAACGACGCTCAGTCTCGGCAATCACGTCATCGACATCAGAACGCGTGGTTTCACCCGGCATTGCGCTGGCTTCGTCAAGGGCTTCGTCGGGGTCGGCGGCCAGCGTCTCTTCGTCCGCCTGCAGGGGCTCCGAAGTTGACTCACTGACGGTGGAAGACAGGTCTTCCTGAACATTGGAAGGCTCGGACGCCTGACGTTCAATGTCGTCTTCCACCTGGGAGGGCGAAGGAACATCGTCACTACTGGTGTCAGGTGCAGCGGCTAGCGTCTCACTGGGCTGCTCGGCCGCGCTCTCTTCCGGTACGACATTTGCCTCTTCTTGACTGTCGCCGCAGGCACTCAGCAGTAGGGCCAAACTGGCCAGTAGCGGCATCCATACACGGTAGCTCATCGAGTCATGCTCCTTAATGGTTCGAATTCATTAGTGGCGGTCGTTGGCAGACAACAGCGAACAGCCTTCTGGTAAGCGTACCTTCAACGCTAGCGGGACGACTTCAACGGTGAATCGTTGATAGCGTTTTGCCTCACCATCCAGGGTCAGCGGCCAAGGTTCATCATCGGACCGAGTGGTAACGGTCAACTGGCTGGCAGTGAAGTAGCGCACATAACGCCCTTCTGCGGGGAACTGCTGTAGCTCGCCGAGCAGCGCAGGGAGCTCCGTCACCGAATGAAACTCTTTGACTAGCAGAACGTCCAATCGCCCATCATCAAGCTTGGCACGAGGGGCCAGCACCTGCCCCCCACCCGATTGACGCCCATTGCCCAGTGCCAGCAGCAGCAGTGACGCGGCCTGCTCATGATCGCCCCAGTGCAACGTGCCGCGATAACTGCGATGCCGCCACGCCTTGAGCGCCCCCATCAGTGAGTAGGCTCCTCCCCCTAACATGCGTTTTAACGTTTTGGGGGTAGAGGAGGTGATTTCTGCGCCGAAACCACCAGTGGTCATATTGATGTAATAGCATACCGACGGTTCGCCACTGGTTTCTGCCGTCATACGAATCACATCGATGGGCGCAGACGGCAAGCGAACGGCATCCGCCAGTGCGCGATCCGGCTTCAAAGGTAACCCCACCGAAGTGGCAAAATCATTCGCGCTGCCCATCGGCACCACGCCCAAGCTCGGACGATGGTCATGGGGGGTGCGCATTAGCCCGTTAACCACTTCGTTTACCGTGCCATCGCCGCCACAGGCGATCACACTGGTAGCTCCTAGTTCAACGGCTTGGGCCGCAAACTCGGCGGCATCGCCACCTTCCCAAGTAGCGCGAACAATCATCGGCGTCCCTGCCTTGCGCTGCGCTTCAACGGCCTCGCGTAGCGCCGGATTTCCGGCAGACTGACCGTTAATAATCAGTAAATAACACTGCTGTGAATCTGTCACCGGTGTCTTCCCTCTCCATGGTTAATTCACTGGATGCACGTTATGCCAGCGCTTTCTCGACCACCTCGAACACGTTGGACGACAGCGGTTCTTGTTTGATCCGCTCTAGCTCCGCACGCATTAACTGCTGACGCGCTTCATCAAAACGCTGCCAGCGGGTTAAGGGGGTGATTAACCGCGCGGCAATCTCTGGATTCAGGCGGTTTAGCTCAATCACCACATCTGCCAACAGCGCGTACCCTTTGCCATCCAAGCGATGGAAATTGACCCGATTTTGCGCAAAGGCACCTACTAACGCACGCACCTTGTTGGGGTTCTTGATGGAGAACGCTGGGTGCTGCATTAGGTACTTTACGCGCTCCAATACGTCCGGCTGAGGGCGCGATACCTGAATCGTAAACCATTGATCCATCACAAGCGGGTCGTGTGCCCACTTTTCACCAAACGCTTTCAGCGCGGGGTTAGCCAAATCATCACGGTCGCTGTGTACTAACAGTGTCAACGCATGGCGTACATCGGTCATATTATGATCAGCGGCAAACTGCGCTTCACAAAGTGCCACACTCTCGTCGTCCTCAATGGACATTAAGTAAGATAGCGCTATGTTTTTGAGACTACGCTGGGCAATTTGTTCAGGCGTCGGCGCATAAGCTTCATCAGTGCCATTCTCTTTATACACGGCGATAAATTCATCACGCAGCGCCTGGGCCAAGGATTGGCGCACAAACTCACGCGCGGCGTGAATCGCATCCACATCGACAATCGGCTGCTGCTCGGCGATGTAGGCTTCCGATGGCAGCGTTAGCATCTCAGCCAGTACCGCCTTGTCATCCATGGAGGAAGTCAGGAGCGTTCTAAAGGCTTCTACCACCCGGCTATCCATGACCTTCTCTACCCCGTTGCGGTGGGCGGCGATCAAGTCATCCAGCGCCAACAGTGCGAGCCTTTGCCCCGCGTCCCAGCGGTTGAAACCATCGCTATCGTGGGTCAACAGAAAGGCCAAATCTTCGCGAGAGTATGGGAAGTGCAGTTTTACTGGGGCGGAGAAGTCGCGCAGCAGCGATGGAACCGGCGCCTCTGCCACATCGGTGAAGATGAAGGTCTGCTCATCGTCGGTCAGGTGAATGACCGCGTCCTTACCCAGCTTTTCACCTTCAAGCGTCAGAGTAAGATCCTGACCGGATTTGGTGCCCACCAGGCCCATGCGCACAGGAATATGCAGCGGCTGCTTGTCGGGCTGGCCGGGAGTGGCGGGGGTACGCTGGCGCAGCGTCAAATGGTACTCGGCGTTGGCGTAGTCGTACTCACCGTGGGCATCGATTTCCGGCGTGCCCGCCTGGGAGTACCAGCGCATGAACTGGCTTAAATCGATGCCCGACACCTCGGCCATGCAGCCCACGAAGTCTTCAATCGTCACGGCCTGACCGTCAAAGCGCTCGAAATAGAGATCCGAGCCACGGCGGAAGGCCTCCCAGCCCAGCAGGTTACGCAGCATGCGCACAACTTCCGCCCCTTTTTCATAAATGGTCAGGGTGTAGAAGTTGGTGATCTCGATATAGTGATCCGGACGAATCGGATGCGCCGTGGGACCTGCATCTTCGGCAAATTGCGCGGTGCGGAAAAACGAGACGTCTTGAATGCGCTTGACGGGGGCTGAATTGATATCCGCAGAAAAACACTGATCGCGGAAGACCGTAAAACCTTCTTTTAGCGAGAGCTGGAACCAGTCGCGGCACGTCACGCGATTCCCCGACCAGTTGTGGAAGTATTCGTGGGCCACAATGCTTTCGACATTCTGAAACGCCGCATCGGTGGCGGTATTGGGGTGGGTCAGCACGGCAGCGGAGTTAAAGATGTTTAATCCTTTGTTCTCCATCGCCCCCATATTGAAGTCATTCACCGCCACGATCATAAACAGATCTAAGTCATACTCGCGGCCGTAGGTCTCTTCATCCCAAGTCATTGCCCGCTTTAGCGAGGCCATGGCGTGGTCGGTCTTATCGAGATTCTCTTGCTCCACCCAGAGCTGTAACGTCACGTTACGGCCACTCATGGTGGTGAAGTGATCTTCGACCTTGGTTAAATCGCCTGCCACCAGCGCAAAAAGATAGCAGGGCTTGGGGTGCGGATCTTCCCAGGTCACAAAGTGCCGGCCGCTCTCTAAGGTGCCCTGATCAACTGGGTTACCGTTCGCCAACAGCACCGGCTCCCGCTGCGCATCACCTATCACGGTGACCTTAAACGTAGCCATAACATCCGGGCGGTCAGGGTAATAGGTGATGCGGCGAAATCCTTCCGCTTCGCACTGCGTGCAGTACATGCCGCTCGATTGATACAGCCCTTCTAAGGCAGTGTTACTGCTAGGAGAAATCTCGACTTCGCTCTCCAGGGTAAACGCTGCCGGAACACTTGGAATGGTGAGCGTCTCATCGGTGAGCTGGTAATCGGCCTCAGCGAGCGCCTGGCCGTTGATCGCGAGCGCGTGCAGCGTCAGGTGTTCGCCGTTCAGCACCAGCGGCGTAGTTTGTTCAGCACTGGCGTGGCGCTCTACGGTAAGGCGTGCTTTAACACGGGTCGCGGTGGGGTCAAGATCAAACGTCAGCTCGGTATGGGTCACTTGGTAGGCGGGCGGCTGATAGTCGCTTAAATAAACCGGCTGCGGATCAGACATAATGCGAAACTCCTGTAAGCTTTAAGTAGTCGAGTAGCGCAAACGCTGCGCTACTCAATGAATATTTCTTATAATCGTTAATCGCGGAAATTATCAAACTGCAGCGGCAAATCAGGCCCCTCTTCACCGTGCAGTAGTGCCATCACACTCTGCAAATCATCGCGCTTTTTACCCGTTACGCGCACCTTCTCGCCCTGAATTTGAGCCTGTACTTTCAACTTACTGCCTTTGATACGCTTTACCACATCTTTGGCTTCTGCTTGGTCGAGGCCCTGCTTGAGCTCTACTTCCTGGCGCGCCTTCACACCAGACAGCACCGCGTCTTTAACGTCCATGCAACGTGCGTCGATACCGCGGGCAATCAGTCGGTTACGCAGCACGTCCAGCATTTGCTTGAGCTGGAAATCTACTTCGGCCTCAAGCAGCACCTTATCGCCTTCCAACGTGAAGCTGGCATCAACGCCTTTAAAGTCAAACCGTGACTGGACTTCACGGTTTGCTTGGTCAACCGCATTGGCGGCTTCGTGCTGATCGAATTCTGACACGATATCAAATGAGGGCATGACACTATTCCTGACAAGACATGACCCACCATTCTAGAGCAGCAAGCCCCCAACCGGCCAATTCTCTTAGAAAAAGCTGGACAAAAACTCTGCAAGCCGGTCACATCAAGCTTAAAAGCTATACAAACACCTCTCAGGGCGATGTTAAATTGTGCGCCTCTGTCGTAACCTGCTGACATAGCCCTGTACTCTTTCAACGAGGAGAGACCATGAGTGATCGCGATACCCGCCATAAAGCATCGATGGAAAAACTCAAAGCGCGAGTGGACGAAAAAGTCGCCAATGCCACCGAGCAGCGCGGAATGCTGCTCATCAACACGGGCAACGGAAAAGGCAAAACCACCGCCGCCTGGGGCACCGTCACGCGCGCGCTGGGTTATGGCTACAAAGTAGGCGTGGTGCAGTTCATCAAGGGGTTATGGGAGTGTGGCGAGCGCAATCGGCTGGAAGACGATCCTCATTTGAGCGTCGCTATCATGGCAACCGGCTTTACCTGGGATACGCAAAATCGCGAAGCGGACACCGCCGCCTGTCTGGAGGTCTGGCAAGAAGCGCAGAAAATGCTGGCAGACCCCGAGATGTATCTCGTGGTGTTGGACGAACTCACCTACATGCTGAAGTTTGGCTATCTCGATATCGCCACGGTCAAACAGGCGCTACTGGACCGTCCACAGGAACAAACCGTGATCATTACCGGGCGAAATGCCCACCGTGAGCTGGTGGCCATGGCCGACACCGTGACCGACATGCAGGAGGTGCGACACGCTTTTAACAACGGCCTTCAGGCCCGGCGAGGCATCGATTTCTAAGATCGAGTAGGAGGGGGAGTCGCCTCCCCCGTCCTCTCACACCACCGGGCATACGGATCCGTACCACGGCGGTTCCTGTCATCCACTATTGGACTGAGCTTCGTTCCGCTGAATCCGCCCGCCTGTGTGCTCTAAGCGCTT
>NZ_JBSXNH010000046.1:0-7041 GCF_056857535.1 Vreelandella sp. L-25 | reverse complement strand
TTGCGGCCCTGCTCGGTGACCCCGATGATCACCAGCAGGCACAGGCGGTCATCCATGCGCACGTTGCTGTACACCCCGTCGGCCCACCAGTAGACGTAGCGACGGTCTGACAGGTCCCGCTTTCGCCACTCGGTATGCTCGCCCTCCCACTGCTTCTTGAGCCGTGACACAGTGTTGGCCGACAGCCCCTTGGCCTGGTCGCCCAGCAGCGCCGCCAGGGCTTCCTGGTAGTCGCCGGTGGAGATTCCCTTCAGGTAGAGCCAGGGGATCAGCTCCTCGATGCTGCGGGCCCGCTTCAGGTAGGGGGGCAGCAGGCTGCTATTAAAGCGAGCGCCTCCACCGCTTCGGTCTCGCACCTTGGGCACCTGCACGCTGACATCCCCGATGCCAGTCTGGACCGTACGCTCGGGCAGGTACCCGTTGCGGACCACGGCCTGGCGGCCATCGTCGAGCCGATGATCGGCATACTGCGCCAAGAAGGTAGCCAGTTCGGCCTCGACAGCCTTGGCAATCAAGTCACGGGCGCCTTGGCGCAGCAGCTCGTGCAGCGGGTCAGCGACCTGGGGTTCTGGTTGTGAAAGAGCCCGGAGGGTAGAATCGGTCATGGCGTATCCACTCTGTTGGTTGAGATCTTGGTCGTGATCAATCAACAGGATACGCCACCCTTCCTATCTCCTCCCATACACCAGACTTGAGCTTAACTCTTTGGGTATTCGGATTAGCTGGTTGATTTTCTCTTTGGCGTGCAATCACAGATTACACTTTCCCAACGGAAAAACTGGTTGGCGAGGCCTGGAACAAATGCGTAAGGATTGTGGTACTAGAGAATTCATCGCGCATCCTTCTGTCTACCTCGAACGCTCCCTTAGCGCGAATTTGTCCGATGTGCCACTGACTGCTGACAACACTCGTATGGAGTTTTCAACCTAAACCCGGATTCGATGTTCCCGTAAGTACTGGGTGTGGTAACTATGCATCAGGAAATTTAGCGCTTGACCTTCCCACAATAGGAAGGTTTATCTTTCTGGAATATCATCAGGAGATGCTTGTGGAGAAGACGAATGATGCATACTCAAGACAAATTGAATCCGTCGGCTGTGACGGTGACAAGCTTTCCCATCGAAGGTATGAGTTGCGCTTCCTGCGTCGGGCGCGTGGAGGCTGAACTCAAGAAGGTCGAGGGCGTTGACACTGTTACGGTGAACCTGGTGACCGAACGTGCCGATATCCAGTCCGCTTCGCCACTCGACCGCGGATCACTCATCAACGCTATCGAGAAAGCTGGCTATTCGGTGCCTGCTGAGACCACAGAGCTTTCCATCGAAGGTATGACCTGCGCGTCCTGTGTCGGTCGCGTCGAAAAGGCGCTCAAGGCTGTGCCCGGCGTCACCAGTGCCGTTGTCAACCTTGCGACTGAAAGAGCCACGATCCAGGGCAGCGCCGATGCGACCGCCTTGGTGACGGCTATCGAGAACGCGGGATATGATGCCAGGGTAATCGCGGCTGCTACGGGTAGCCGTCGGGGCGAGACCGATGAGCGCACCGAGAAGAAGGACGCGGAACGCCGTGGACTGACACGTGATTTCACGATTGCAGCGGTGTTGACCGTGCCTGTCTTCATTCTGGAGATGGGCTCACACCTCATTCCTGGCATGCACGACCTGATTGCCTCAACGATCGGCATGGAGACGAATTGGTATCTCCAGTTCGTGTTGACAACCATCGTTCTGTTCGTGCCGGGCATCCGCTTTTACCACAAGGGGTTTCCGGCCCTCGGGCGGCTTGCCCCCGACATGAACTCCCTGGTCGCGGTCGGCACCATGGCAGCCTATGGCTATTCGCTCGTGGCGACCTTCGCGCCGGGGTTCCTGCCCGACGGAGCCGTCAACGTCTACTTTGAGGCCGCCGCTGTTATCGTCACTCTCATCCTGCTCGGCCGGTTGCTGGAGGCTCGCGCCAAGGGACGCACCTCCGAGGCGATCAAGCGCCTGGTCGGCCTTCAGGCCAAGATGGCCCGTGTGCGCAGGGACGGAAAGACGGTCGAGTTGCCGATCGATTCCGTCCTGTCGGGAGATATCGTCGAGGTTCGTCCCGGCGATCGCATCCCGGTGGATGGCGAACTCATCGAAGGCGAAAGCTATGTCGATGAATCGATGATCACCGGCGAGCCGATCCCCGTCTCCAAGACGAACGGCAGCGAGGTCGTGGCCGGAACGGTGAACCAGAAAGGCGCGTTCGCCATCCGTGCGACGGCTGTCGGCGGCAACACCGTTCTGTCGCAGATCATCCGCATGGTGGAAGAAGCGCAGGGGTCGAAGCTGCCGATTCAGGCGCTGGTCGACAAGGTGACGATGTATTTCGTGCCGGCGGTCTTCGCCGTGGCCGCGCTCACCTTCGCTGCATGGCTTTATTTCGGCCCGTCGCCCGCGCTCACTTTCGCGCTGGTCAACGCCGTTGCGGTCCTGATCATCGCCTGCCCTTGCGCCATGGGGCTGGCCACACCGACCTCGATCATGGTGGGCACCGGCCGCGGTGCCGAGCTGGGCGTGCTCTTCCGCAAGGGCGAAGCGCTGCAACTGCTCAAGGACGCCAAGGTCGTCGCCGTTGACAAGACGGGCACGTTGACGGAAGGCAAACCCGCCTTGACCGACCTGGAACTGGCTGCTGGATTCGAACGTGCAAACGTCCTGGGTCTGATCGCGGCCGTCGAGGCCAAGTCCGAACACCCGATCGCCCGTGCGATCGTGAACGCCGCCGCGGAGAACATCTCACTGCCGGACGTGTCGAACTTCGAATCGGTGACGGGTTTTGGCGTGAAGGCTGAGGCCGGTGGCAAGCGGGTCGAGATAGGTGCTGACCGCTACATGAGCGAACTCGGTCACGACGTGGCGGCGTTCTCCAAGGTCGCCAAACGCCTCGGCGACGAGGGTAAGTCTCCGCTCTATGCTGCGATAGAGGGCAAGCTTGCGGCGATTATCGCCGTTGCCGACCCGATCAAGGAAACGACGCCTGCTGCCATCAAGGCCCTGCACGATCTCGGGCTCAAGGTCGCGATGATCACCGGCGACAACGCCCACACGGCCAAGGCCATCGCGGCGCGACTCGGGATCGACGAGGTGGTGGCGGAAGTGCTACCGGACGGCAAGGTCGACGCGGTGCGCCGCCTTAAGGGAGAGCACGGCAAGGTGGCGTTCGTCGGTGATGGCATCAACGACGCTCCCGCTCTGGCCGAAGCGGATGTAGGTCTTGCCATTGGCACAGGTACGGACATTGCCATTGAAGCGGCTGATGTGGTGCTGATGTCGGGTAACCTGCAAGGTGTGCCAAAGGCGATCGCCTTGTCGAAGGCAACCATCGACAACATCCGACAAAATCTGTTCTGGGCGTTTGCCTACAACACGGCTTTGATTCCGGTCGCGGCAGGTGTGCTCTATCCGGCCTACGACATCCTGCTTTCGCCCGTCTTCGCTGCCGGCGCCATGGCACTGTCGTCGGTGTTTGTACTCGGCAATGCACTGAGATTGCGTCATTTCCGCTCACCCATGGGGACGGACGACAACGACGTGTCGCAGAGACAGGTGGAATTTGCACAAGCGAAATAAGGACAACCGAGCCTGCCACAGTGCAGGCTTGATGTTATCTGGAGAGGCATGGCTATGAATATTGGAAAGGCAGCGGAGGCATCGGGTGTATCGGCGAAGATGATCCGCTACTACGAATCGATCGGCTTGATTCCGGAAGCGTTGCGAACTGAAGCTGGATACAGGGATTACTCGGACAAGGATGTGCAAACCCTGCGCTTCATCCGGCGCGCACGGGATCTCGGGTTTTCGGTGGCGCAGATGAATAAACTGGTTGCGCTCTGGCGCGACCGGGGTCGTGCGAGCGCCGACGTCAAACGTCTTGCGCTTGAGCATGTCGCGGAGCTTGAGCTCAAGGCGCGCGAACTCCAGGAAATGAGCCGTGCACTCAAGCACCTGGCGGAAAACTGCCAGGGCGACGCTCGGCCGGACTGCCCGATTATCAGCGGTCTGGCCGGGGATGGCGTAGTGAAAGGAACGCCTAAGGGTGAGCGAGAACTTAATTCCACGCGCTTCGGGGCTATCGGGATTGAACCCAATTGCACGCAACGTCGCGGGAAAGAGAAGCGCTGACGCGTCTACTTCAGAAGCGGCGTCCTTGCCCTGACCTGAATGATTACCCGGCAAGGTGCTGATTATCGTACCCAGCCTCGCGGATGGCATCACTGATACGCGCCTCATTGACCTGGCTGCGCACGGTGACCTCGGCGTGTTCTATATCTGTAGATATTTCCGCCTGTGGGTCGATACTTTTAATGGCTTTTTCGACGGCGGATGTGCAGTGGCCACAGGTCATGCCGTTAACGTTGAATCGATACATATCGAACTCCTTCACAGAATCAGAGAATTGAGGAACCTGATCGTCCCAGCGACCAATCTAGTCTTTCCAACGCTGGTAAGGTCAACTGCGGAGCCTCAGACTTTGATTTGTCGAGTGCTCTGTGCCGACGGGCTGCCAAATGCACGGCTATTGATAAGACCTGGCCGATGCCGACAGTCTCTCTGTGCAAGGCATGCAAACGCAGCCTTGACCTTCCAACCATTGGAACGATTACCCTTTTGTGAAAAGTCAGCGCAACCGGTGTTCGGTAATCGCACTAAACACAAAGGAGTTAATCGATATCCACAGAGTCCCCTTCTCACTCAGGCAGACCAGAGCGCCCACTCGGTCTGGCCTTGGCCGTTATCGCCACCGCCCAGCTCATGGTGGTGCTTGACGATACGATCGCAAATATTGCGTTGCCAACACTCCAGAATGACCTCGGAATCTCGGCAGCGAACCTGCCTTGGGTGATCAATGCGTATATTCTCGCCTTTGGCGGATTGCTCCTGTTCGGTGGCAGGCTGGGCGATCTGTATGGACGTCGGCGTATGTTGCAGGTCGGCATGGCGATCTTTACGGTTGCATCGCTTCTCGTTGGCCTGGCCCAGGACACCGTGAGCATGATTGCCTCGCGCGGCCTCCAAGGGTTCGGCGCAGCATTGACAGCGCCCAATGCCCTGGCGTTGATCGCCACGACCTTTCCGGAAGGCAAGGAGCGCAACAAGGCCATGGCCGTCTACGGAGCAATGTCTGGCCTTGGCATTATTGCTGGATTGATTCTTGGAGGATTTCTGACAGGCCTGCTTGGCTGGCGTTGGGCGTTCTTCATCAATGTACCCATCGGTTTGGCGGTGCTCACTGGTTCGAGAACACTTGTCGAAGCGGAATTGCACAAGGGACGCCCCGACCTGACGGGAGCGCTTTCCAGCATCATCGGCATGGCAGCACTCGTCTATGGAATTACCCGTGGTGGTGAACATGGCTGGACCGATGGCATTACGCTCATTGCATTCGCCACTACGGCTATCCTGCTGCCGCTGTTCTTGGTTTTACAGTCGCGCAGCAGTGATCCACTTTTGCCGCTCCGCTTGTTCAAGGATCGCAACCGATCCGGTTCGTACCTGGCCATGCTGCTGCTGGGCTTCGGCCCCATGGGCATGATCTATTTGCTGACGCTCTATTTGCAGCACATCCTCAGCTATAGCCCGACCCTGACCGCCATGGCGTTTCTGCCCTTTGGGGTGGGTATCATCATTGGTGCTGTTGTCAGTTCAAAGCTTGTCATGCGCTTTACGCCGCGCGAGGTCGCAGCTCCGGCTGCGCTGGTCGCTAGCGCTGCATTGTTCTGGCTTTCGACCATCGGGCAACAACTCGACTATAGCTGGCACTTCATGCCAGCCGCCTTCCTCACCGCCTTCGGTTTCGTGGGAGCGGTCATTGCGCTGGCATTGACGGCCGTGAAGGGTGTGCAAGCACAGGAGACCGGCATCGCATCGGCGTTGTTCAACGCGTCGCAACAGATTGGTGTTGCGTTGGGGCTGGCTATCCTTTCGAGCATTTCTGTCTCCGTCACGGCCAGTCGGATGCCCGAGGCATTTGCTTCTCTGTATCGCGGTCGGGAAGTCGGCGATGCCGAACTGGTGCAGTCAGCCGGTGATGCGCTGATTCAGGGTTATGGCTTGGGACTTGCGGCGAGCGGGGTTGCTCTTGGCATCGCAGCCATCATCGTGGCCGTACTTGTCAACGCCAGGAAAGGACAGGTTTCCACACTTGGCGATAGTCCCTTGCATTGACCGGTTCTTCTTCCCTTTACGGCGCAGTCTGCCAAACCCGTACTGCGCCACACTGATGATTAATGGGAATCTGTCGCAATAGCTATGGAGCTTCCACCATGAGGAGAACACCGCATGACCGAAATGCCCGACAACATCCTGCACCTGCCTGAGTACCAGGTGCTGGGCTGCAAATCCACCGACGACGAAATGCACTTCCAGGTGGACGCGCCCGATCCCATCGCCTGCGAGGAATGCGGCGTGCAGGGTGAGTTCGTACGGTTCGGCAAGCGTGACGTTCCCTATCGTGATCTGCCCATCCACGGTAAGCGGGTCACTCTCTGGGTGGTCCGCCGCCGATACACCTGCCGGGCCTGCAAGACAACCTTCAGGCCCCAGCTACCGGAGATGGTGGACGGATTCCGTATGACACTGCGGCTGCATGAGTACGTGGAGAAGGAATCCTTCAACCACCCCTACACCTTTGTGGCGGCACAGACCGGCCTGGACGAGAAGACGGTGCGCGACATCTTCAACGCCCGCGCCGAGTTCCTGGGGCGCTGGCACCGCTTCGAGACGCCCCGCATCCTGGGCATTGACGAGCTATACCTGAACAAGCGCTACCGCTGCATTCTGACCAACATTGAGGAGCGAACCCTGCTCGACCTGCTGGCCACCCGCCGCCAGAACGTGGTGACCAACTACCTGATGAAGCTGAAAGACTGGCAGAAGGTCGAGATCGTCAGCATGGACATGTGGAACCCCTACCGGGCAGCGGTCAAGGCTGTGCTGCCCCAGGCCCGTATCGTGGTCGATAAGTTCCATGTGGTGCGCATGGCCAACGATGCCCTAGAGAGAGTGCGCA
>NZ_JBSXNH010000045.1:0-24366 GCF_056857535.1 Vreelandella sp. L-25 | reverse complement strand
AAACGGGCCGTCAGCACCGATCAGCACGGTGGGTTTTGGCAATAACGGGCTTGCGAAAGCCAACTTGCACGGGCGAATGATCAAAAAGTGCTCGCTGGCGGTGATAGGGAAAGTGTCGGCGCCGGCTTCACGGATTCAGGTGAATGGCATACCAGCGCGAGAGCGCAGCACTAGATTGGTCAGAAGGCATATCAACTCGGCTGCTACATAAAGAAAGTAGTTGGATAAAACAAAGGCTATTTTACCCCCTCTTACATTCTCAACATAGAGACCAGACACATTTAAAACGCTTTCTGATACAGTATCGATACAACAACTAAGCACCTGATCTAAAGTTTTCGTGTAATATCCATGCCAGGATTTCTGACACGGACAGAACCATGGAAAAACGCTTCGTTGCCCCTCTCACTGAACCTGAACAACAGACGCTGACCTCCGCCTATCACCATGGCGAGAAGCGCGCTCTCCGTCGTCGGGCGCATGCCATTCTACTGAGTGACCAAGGCCATACTATTAACCAAATCAGTGAGATACTTCAGGTTCGCCGCGATGCCGTATCACGATGGTTCAAGCAATGGGAAGTGTCCGGTTTTGATGGTCTCATCGACAAACCGCGTAGTGGACGAACACCTGTCCTCGATGAACACGATCACAAGCGACTGCAAGCGTTGGTAGCCGAGCATCCCCATCAGATTCGCGCCTTACAGGCTCGCTTTCAAGAAGAGACCGGCAAGTCTGTCGCCACGGTGACACTGCGTCGGGCGTTGAAAAAAAAATGGCTATAGCTTCAAGCGCATTGGGCATTCACTCAAGACCCAGCGTGACGAAACGGACTTTCGCAAAACGCAAGGCCTGATGAAAGCGCTTCACGAGCGAGAGGGCCAAGGCGAGCACGAGCTCTATTACTTTGATGAATCAGTTTTTTCACAAGCGTCGTCGGTGCCGTATGCGTGGAGTCCTATCGGCAAGCCCTGGGAAGTCACTGCCTACGCCCGCAGCCGAAGGCTAAACGTGTTGGGATTCTTAAGCCGAGCCGGAAAACTGGTCTATCACACGACAACCGAGACAGTGACCACGGAAACGGTCATAGAAGCGTTTGACCAGTTTGTGATCCAGAAGGATCCAGACACCTTCGCCGTTGTGGTGCTCGACAATGCCAGCATGCATCGCTCCAAGGCCTTTAGGCGCAAGAGGGTGGAGTGGATGTCGCAACGTGTGCATCTGATCTATCTGTCTGCCTACTCACCAGAGCTGAATCTGATAGAGATTCTGTGGCGGCAGATGAAGTACACCTGGCTGCCTTTGAGTGCCTATCTCTCGTTTGAACGTCTATGTGAAGAGGTACACCGCTTACTCGGTGGTTACGGAGCCGATCACGCGATTAATTTTGAATAGGCACTTACTTCACGTCACGGTGGGGCCTTAATAACTCCAGCGAGACCTTGTATTGCTTCCTGCCATCCTCCCCCAGCACGATCACACTCTTGCGGTTGATCTTTTGGTGACGATCCCCAATACCGGGCCTTCCGGATCCGGGCCTGGCTATCGAGTCCGATCATCCGTGCTGGCTCAGCCGGAGTTCAACGCCATTACCCAGGCTGAGCACAATGTGCCAGCCTGGGCCGGAGGATGGGGAGTTGCCCATCAACGACGAGAGATCCAGAAAACCGGCTTCACCGGATCCAGCCGAATCATGGGTCGACGGATCGGACAGACGCTTGCGCCAGTTGCAGAAACTGGCGTAACCAATGTTCTCTTGTTTGCAAAACTTCGAAGCTGACAGACCACTGTCACGCTGCTGATCAACCAGGGTCTGCCACTGTTCGGGTGTGCGGTGCTTTCTCATGGGGGTAACCTCGTGTTGGAAAGTGTGAGGTTACTGTAGGGCGATTTTCAGCAGGGTGGCAGAACGTCGTGGAATGAACGCTTACGGCAAAACGGCACCTCGTCCTCTGGCAGCTTTACGCCAATTGTACAAGGTTGCGGTACTGATGCCTTCCTGGCTGGCCAACTCGGCAACAGTCAGGCTGTGAGGTGGAGCCATCTTCTGGAGAATGGCTTCTTTACGTTCCGGTGAATAATAGGGCATGGTTGTCCTCTGAAATAATCAGGCGACAACTACGCTGACACATAGGGCCATCGACCGTGCGACACGCTGGGTCTACCTGGAGGTCCGAGGCAGCCAGTCCGCGAAGGATGCTCGGGCGTTTATGAAGCAGGTGGAGAAGAAGGCGCCCTTCAAGATTCAGACGGTGCTGACCGACAACGGCAAGTCGTTCACGGATCGCTTCACGCGGACAGGTGAGCGCAAGCCCAGCGGGCGCCATCCCTTCGATCAGGAGTGCCTAGCCCACGGCATCGAGCACCGCCTGATCAAGCCGGGAAGGCCGCAAACGAATGGGATGGTGGAGCGCTTCAACGGCCGTATCAGCGACGTGCTGGCGACCCGGCGCTATACTACAGGCGAAGACCTCGAGCAGACGCTCAAGCGATACTGCTGGCTGTACAATCACCATATCTCGCAGAAAGCGCTGCATCATCAATCGCCGATCACGGCGATGAAGGAATGGCAGGCCAAGCGGCCTGAGTTATTTACCAAACGGGTGGTCAATCACCCGGGACCCGACACTTATTCAAAGCGCTAAAGTTTTATGCGCGGATATAAGCCCAGCCTTTTGCTTGGAGTTCAGCAAGTGTCACCACTGCCGCATCTACCTCAGTGAGGGCACGGGTATTGTCGAGCCCTTGGGCCACAAGGGAATTACGGCATAACCGCAGCATTGGGTCGGTTTCGTCAGGAATGGTCAGGGCGGCGGCAACAGCGCTGGCATTAGCGACAATCAGTACCTCAGCGTCTGGCCGGGCCTTTTGCAAGTTGACGGCATTACGGCGGGCACGAATCAAAGCCTCTGGCGTGGGCGCGTGAAGCAGCACGTGAAAGGGTAGCATGGTTATCTCCGAGAAAAACGCGTGATCAGTGGTTGCCGATGATCGTCTCGACACGCTGCACAAGAGGTACGAATTCGGTGTGGTCACGGCGATCATCTAGAGGCATGTCGACTTCAAGGGTCTTAACCACCCGTGCTGGCTGATCCATCTCGCCATTGCCTAGTACCATCACCCGGTCGGCAAGCAGGACGGCTTCCTCTATATCGTGAGTGATAAAGACAATGGCGGCTTCGGTACGTCGACGTAGCTCGACCAGCTCCTGTTGAAGTCGGCGCCGAGTGATAGCGTCAAGCGCAGAGAAGGGCTCGTCCATGAACAGCACCCTGGGCTGAACAGCAAGCGCCCGGGCAATGCCGACCCGCTGCTGCTGACCACCCGAGAGCGTATGGGGCCAGCGTTCCGCGAATTCATCAAGCCCCACTAGTGCCAGAGGCTCCAAAGCGCGGCGGCGGCGCTCGGCTTTGGAAAGCGAAAGACCCTCCAAGCCTAATTCCACGTTACCCCGTACTCTGCGCCAAGGAAAAAGCCTTGGCGCCTGAAAAACCATTGACCAGGCGCGAGTGTCTGGTGTGATGGCGGCGGGTATATCTACTCGCCCCGATTGTGGGGCAAGCAAGCCAGCCAATGCTCGCAGTAGGGTCGACTTTCCAACCCCTGAAGCACCTACCACGGCCACGAACTCCTGAGGGTGCAGTGTCAGATCAACACCGGCCAAGACGGTGGTGCCGTCAAAACCTAGGCTGACGTTTCGTGCGCTGAGCACCGGGTGCATCGTCATGCTAGTGTCGGTCATGATTGCCACCTTAGTAATCTGCGCTGCACTACCATGAACAGGAAGTCGAAGGTTGCGTAAAGGGCGGCGATGGTCAACATGTAAACCACCACGATATCGGTCGCCAGCAGGCTAGAAGCCTCCATCATGCGCTGGCCAATACCAGGGATGCCGAACAGCTCAGCGGCCACCACGGTCATCCAACCCTGACCGAGTCCGGCACGCAGACCGCTGAGAATACCTGGGGCCGCCGCAGGCAAGCTGACCTTGGTCAACCGAGCCAGAAAACGCTGCTGACCAAAGGCGCGTGCCACTTCGTCATAGCCAGGATCAATCGAGTGCACAGCGCTGTAGCTGGCGAAGTAATTGATCCAGAAAACGCCAATGCTGATGATGAAGGCGGCTGCAGAAGGATTTATGCCGAACCAAATGATGGCGAAAGGAATCCATGCCAGCGGCGGAATGGGTCGTAGCAATCTAGCAAGCCAGGCATGCGCAGCATTAAACCTGGGCAGCAGCGCAGCCGATATGCCCACGGCAATGCCTAAAGTCGAACCCAATAACACGCCCACACTGTAGTGGCTAAGGCTTGAGCGCACTACGTCAAACCAGATGCCATCGAGCAGTTCAAGCCACAGTACGCCGGGAATGGATGACGGCAAGGGCACCAAGCTGCCGGGCAACAGACCACTTCGCAGCGAAAGCTCCCAGAAAAGCAGAAAGCCGGTCAGCCCTAATACACTATAGAGAGTGCGTTGGGCGCGCGTCATGCCTATCATCATTTGCTGTCACGTTCCGCGATGACGGCGTCATACAAGGACGTATCAAACAGGGCGTCGAGATCCACAGACTCATTTAAAGAGCCTTGTTCGATCTGAAAGTCGTGCATCCGCTGAGTGCCCTCACGAATGGCGTGGGGATCACTACCGTAATTGGATGAGGGAGAGGCGAGCGCTATTTCTACAGTTTCTAGAGGAATCAAGCGCTTGCCGACGAACTCGCGGACATGGGGTGCTGCACTGTTGGGATTTTCAACGAGCATCTCGGTGGCTCGTACATGCAGTGCCATTAACGTCTGCATAGCCTCAGGATGGTCCGCCAGCGCGGCTTCACGAGCAGCCAGTACCGCCCCCGGCTGGCCTGGAAGCATGGCATCGGCACGGGCCACCACGCGAGCCTGATTGTCACGCTGCTGCACGGTGGTGAGAATTGGCTCTAAAATAGAGGCAGCATCCACGGCACCCGCGAGCAGTGCCTGTTGGACGCGATCGGCACCCATGGCGACGATCTCAACGGCTTCCAAACCCACACCCAACTGTTCGATCAACCAATAGCGCAGCACGGTATCCGGCACCGAGCCTTGAGGGAACGTGGCGATCTTGGGCTTGCGGCCCTCTGCGGCGGTGAAGCTGGCAATAGCCTGCGCACCATCATCGCCAGCGCGCTCGAAATGGTCCGCTAGTTCGCCACGTGCCACCAGACCGATCTGCTCCTGAATGCTAGAGGCGAGAACCTTGATGGGGACGCCGTTAGCCCGGGCTACCATCGCCGGGCCGATACCGAAATACATAACGTCAAGCTCGCCAGAGGCCAACGCCTGAACCATGGCCGGGCCGCTCGAAAAGCGTGTTAGCTCCAATTCCAGTCCCGCTTCCTCGGTCCAACCCTCTCCTTCCATCACAAACAGTTGGGCGACCGGTAATATCGGCATGTAGCCAACTTCCAAGGTAGTGAGGTGATCATCAGCCTGGCTGGTGGTGCCAACAAATATCGCCGTTAGCATTGCCAAAGGGCGAAGGAAACGGGGCATGGCGATCTCTCCATTGGAAAATGAGTGACCATGTATCCTATACGATTGCCGCATATAACTAAAATGGTTGTATACGACAAATTCATATACTCATATATTCTTTACATCCAAGCACGGGATGGTGTCTGTAAGACTATAAATGTGCGGCTTCTCAGAACATTCCTGCTCGTGCTCAGGTTCCAGCGAGGTTATAGAGCAATGCCGACGTGGACTTAAATGTACAAGTTATCAGCCGGATAGCGGTCTCTTAGACAACGTCGTTGCTGACAGTGATGGCGTTCGTTTAGCAGTGTCACTGGCTGACTGCTCTTAATCGTTTACCGAATAAGAGCGCACATATTGCATTGCTTGGGCGATCACCAATCGGCCAGCGCTGCTGTCACCATAGGCCTTGATGAGCGTCGCAGCACCTTGCTGACTGGCCAGAATGAAATGGGAAATTGCCTCAAGGTCAGCCTCCTCGCTAAGCTCACCCCGTTGCTGACTCTGATTCAGGGCATCACGTAAACGAGAGTCAAGTGCCCGGAAACACTGGCTAACAGCAGCACGGGTGGTTTCATCATTGTCATGTAGGCCAGCCGCCAAAGTGCCTATCGGACAGCCACGATAACAATGCTCGACTTCCAACTGATCAACGGCGGATAGAAGCCACCGCTCTAACGTATCGAGGCTATCTAGTTCGTGAACTTCCATAGACGCAAAGAGGCGGTGCTCCCACCAAACGGCGACCTCGCAAACGAGTGCATCTTTATTGCGGAAATGCTGGTAGAACTGGCTCTTGCCTGCACCGGCCTGACGCAGGATCTGCTCCAAACCGGTACCATCGACGCCCTGAGCGTGGAAGAGCTCAGCTGCCGACTCGACAATGCGTTGTCGAGTGGCTTCGCCCTTAGCATTACGGCCGTGGCTTTGTTGATTATCGAGTGACATCAAGGGTAGCCGAGACATCATGTTGCTCCCGCCAAGCGTCCTCATTGGACAAGTTTGCACGAGGCATCAGCATAGCGAAGTCCAACGTCGCCAGCGAACGGTTGTTGCGTACCCTATATGGCCAGTCGTGATTAGCCAAGGCCGCCTTGCCGATCGCCACAAAGTCGGCCGCCCCCTGAGCGATAATCGTTTCAGCTGCCTGAGGGTCACCCAATTCACCATTGGCAATCACCGGAATATCAATCAGTTCGCTGGCTAGCGCCGAAAGGCTCTTTTCGGTCCCTTCAACGGCCGGCGTGAGGGCGTCAAGCTCGGAGAAATGCAAGTAATCGAGCCCCTCGGCTTCTAGGGTGGTCATGATTATGGCGGCCTCCTCACGGCCCGCCCAACGATAGTTCGAGTCGGTAACCTTGATTTGCGACAGACGCATACCAACTAGAAAATCACTGCCAACTGCTTTACGCACAGCCCGTATCACCGCGATAGGAAATGCCAGCCGCCTTTCGAGGCTGCCACCCCAGGCGTCATCACGGTGATTGAAATACTCAGAGATGAACTGATCGATCAGGTAACCGTTGGCTCCGTGGAGCTCGACGCCGTCGAACCCAGCAGCTTGGGCTCGCTGTGCAGCAGCCGCAAAACCGGCGATGGCCTCCTGAATGTCCGCCTCACTCATCGGGCGGGGGGTTGGATAGGGGCCTTCCCCTCCATAAAATCCAAGCATTTCACCCTTTGGTGCTACTGCAGAGGGAGCTGCCGTGTCCTCGACGAATCGGTTGCCTTGGGTTTGGGCACCACCATGCATTAGCTGTGCCACGAACTTTGCCCCTTCCGTCTGAACAGACTCGACAATCGGTTGCCAAGCCTCCTGCTGCGCTAGATTGGCCAAACCAGGCTGGTAGTCATAACCCTGACTAAAGCGCTCATCAGTATAGATTCCCTCGCTGATCAGCAAGCTAAAACCGCCGCGGGCAAAATCACGATAGTAATCCCGCATACGCTCAGTGGGACGACCATCAGCTTCAGCGCTTGTGCGGGTCATGGGTGCAAGGATGAGACGGTTGGTCAGATTGAGACCAGATAGCGCGCCGGGTTTAAACAGGTTTGGATATTGCGAAACGTTAGCCATACATTAATCTCTCAAAAAAAGTACCAATCGGTACAATTTAAGAGTTTTTTAAGGAAAGGGACAATCGAAAACACCTATCGACCTGATAAGCTGGTTAGATGACAACGACTAAAAAAGGTGATGCAGCGCTGTCGTCTTACCTTTTATTACACCACTCATAGATGTTCCCACTTCCACTTGGCAGGCAGCCGGAGTGTCGCTTGCTACGTAACATTGGGGGGCTGACGAATTAAAGCACGGTGTGAAAAAAGCAATTTTTCTCATAACAGAAATCAGTTAAGGAAACGCTGCATAAATCCCCCTGAAGCTGCCAGAGCGCTACCGGCAGGGTAAAGTCTTAGCTGTCCATCACTTGCTGACCGGGCCACCCGATGAAGCAGATCTCTTTCTCCCAGGCAGAACAAGAAGAAGGTCACCCGCCGCGAGCGGTTCCTGGCCCAGATGGAGGTGCTGGTGCCTTGGCAACGGCTCATCGACGCGCTGTCGCCGTCCTACTTCCCGAACGCAGCGGGCAAGCGTGGCCGTCCGCCCATCGGCCTGGAGCGCATGCTGCGGATCTACTTCCTGCAGCAGTGGTATGCACTCGCCGACGAGGCGCTCGAAGATGCGATCTACGATAGTCAGGCGATGCGCGACTTCGTGGCCATCGAGAGCGTACCGGACGCGACCACGCTGCCGTGCTTCCGTCATCTGTTGGAGAAGCATGCGCTGACCCAGCGGATCTTCGAGGAGGTCAACGCCCACTTGGCTGAGCAGGGCCTGTTCATGCGCGAGGGCACCATCGTCGACGCCACCATCGTAGCGGCCGCGCCCTCCACCAAGAACAAGGCCAAGCAACGCGATCCGGAGATGAAGCAGACCAGGAAGGGCAACCAATGGTATTTCGGCATGAAGGCGCATATCGGCGTCGATGCCGTCACCGGGCTGACCCACCGTGTCGCCGCCACCTCGGCTAACATCGCCGATGTCACCATGACCAGTGAATTGGTTCGGGATGATGATAAACGGGTATACGGCGATGCGGGCTATACCGGCATGTGGAAGTACCTGGACGAAGAGAAGGATGCCCCGGACTCTCGCTGCTGTGTATCCGCCAAGCGTGGCGCCATCAAGAAGATGGAAGACAGTCCCATGAAAGCGCTGCTGCTCAAGATCGAGAAGGCGAAGGCTAGCATCCGTGCCAAGGTGGAGCATCCGTTTCATGTGATCAAGAACCTCTTCGGCTACCGGAAGGTGCGCTACAAGGGGCTGGCCAGGAACCAGGCGCAGCTATTCAGCCTGTTCGGGCTGGCCATCTGGTGCTGGCGGCACGATGCGAAGGACGCGTTGACAGGGCCAGTGCGTCTTGAATCTGCCCTGCCAGCCGGATAATCCGGCTGGCAAGGGAAACAGACCACCTTCGCTGGTCAGAAAGCGACCGCTGATGCAGTGAAAGTGCCATTATGAGCGTTTCAGCCGCTTAGAGACGAATTGATCAGCGGTTCCTTAATCACACCCAATACTACGTTTTATTCGAATTCCCATCTCCGGCATTCATCAGCGCCTCCCCTGCGCACATCGTTGCCTTGAAAGCAACAAACACATCTCTTTTGGCACTCGTTCCTGCCCGCCAAGTCGCTTAGCGTTACTGATGCCCACAACGACACAGACAACGGCAAGGACAGGACATGTATTCATCCCCCTTTTTCACCCAGCCACAAATTGACGACGCGGTGGCCGTGCGCCATCAGCTTCACCAGCATCCAGAGCTCAAATTCGAGGAAACTGACACGGCCAAACGGGTGGCCGAACGGCTGACGTCACTGGGCTATAAGGTCACCGAAGGCATTGCTACTACCGGCGTACTGGCCGAGCTGGACACCGGCCGTAAAGGCCCTGTGATTGCCTTTCGGGCCGATATGGATGCGCTGCCGATCAAAGAAGCCAACAGCTTTGCGCACCGCTCCCAACGAGAAGGGCTGATGCACGCCTGCGGCCACGATGGACACACAGCGACGCTGCTGCTCGCCGCTGAAGCGATTATCGCCCAGCGCGATCAGCTCTGCGGCCACATCAAACTGCTGTTTCAGCCAGGAGAAGAGGGTGGAAACGGGGCCGATAAGATGGTCAAAGCGGGCGTGCTCCAAAACCCGCAGGTAGACGCGATTTTTGGCTACCACAACCGCCCTGGCTTTCCCGAAGGGCAGCTGTTCGTCAAACCAGGCTCCGCCATGGGCGGTAACGACACCTTCAAAATCACCATTGAAGGCGTCTCCGGCCACGCGGCCATGCCGCATTTGGCGGTAGACCCTATTTATGTAGGCGCTTCTCTTGTGCAACAACTGCAGGGGCTGGTGGGCCGCCATAAATCACCGCTGGAAGCAGGCGTGATTACCGTCGCGGCGTTTCATGCAGGCGACGCCGCCAATGTCATTCCAGGCCAAGCAGAACTGCTGGTGAATATTCGCAGCGACCGGGAAAGCTCCCGCGCTGCATTGGTCGGCAAGCTGGAACAGGTCGTTAATGGGGTGTGTTCCGCTCACGGCGCGCGTTTTCAGCTAGAGCATCAGCACCAAATCCCTCCGTTAGTAAACGATACCGCTTGGTCGGAGCGTGTGTTGGCGATTGCCGCCGAACAAGGCGTCAGCGCCGATATTCAGCAGCTGGACTACATGCCCACCATGGGCGCTGAGGATTTTGCGTTTTACCTGCAAGAAGTGCCGGGGTGTTTCTTCTTTGTGGGGAACGGCGACAGCGCCTACCTGCATAACGAACGCTACGACTTTAACGATGCCATTCTGCCCGTCGCAGGCGGCATGTTTGTGGCGCTGGCCACATCACTACTGAAGCGCGACTAACAGCGCTAGCCGCCACGTTAAGTGGCATAACAACGTTGAATAACAAGGCTTCTTATAAGGAAACTGTCATGCAAGGTGTTCTCGCTTCCATCGAGCGGGTAGGCAATAAGCTGCCGCACCCGTTTATCCTATTCACTATTTTGGCCGCCCTGGTGGTGGTTATTTCCGCTATTTTAGCCACGCTAGGCGTCTCGGCGGTCAACCCGCAAACCGAGGCAGAAGTGACCGTTCGCAGCCTGCTCTCTGCGGATGGCGTCGAGTTCATGCTGACCAGCGTGGTCAGTAACTTCGTCAACTTCCCGCCGCTGGGGCTGATTTTGGTGGTGATGTTCGGCATTGGGCTGGCCGATAAAGTAGGTCTGATGTCCACGCTGATGCAGGTGAGCGTCGCCAAAGCGCCGCCCTCGCTGCTGACGTTTTGCGTATTTATGGCGGGTATTTGCGGCAGCATTGCTTCCGATGCCAACTACCTCATCCTGATCCCGCTGGCCGCGATGGTCTACTACTCAGTGGGCAGGCATCCCGTGGCGGGGGCCGCCGCTGCTTACGCAGCCGCCGGGGCTGGGTTTGATGCCAGCCTGTTCATCACCGTGGGCGATGCGCTGTTTGCAGGTATTACGACCGATGCTGCTCGGCTGGTAGACCCAGACGCTTACATCTCTCCCGTAGATAACTACTACTTTGTGGCCTGTTCAGTGTTTGTACTGGCAGCCGTCGGCACCCTGCTGGTCGACAAAGTAGTGGAGCCACGGCTACAGCGTACGCTCCCCATGGGTAAAGATTTCAAAACCGAGGTGGTCACGCCGACGCTGACGGAGGCCGAAAAGCGCGGCCTCAAGCGCGTTGGATTGGCAACGCTGGCCTACATTGCCCTGGTGCTGCTGGTGGTGCTACCCGAAGCCTCGCCGCTGCGCAACGAAGAGGGCGGTTTGATTCCTTCGCCGTTTCTGCGCTCGCTCGTGCCGCTGATGTTTATCTACTTCGTCACCATTGGGTTGGTGTACGGCATCACCACCGGCAAGATTACCCGCAGCCGCGATGTGCCCCAGCGCATGGCGGAATCAGCCAGCGACCTCGCCCCGACCCTAGTGCTGTTCTTCGCGATCTCGCAGTTTATTGCCTACTTCCGCTGGTCGGAGCTTGGCCAGTTTATCGCCATTGAAGGCTCGAACGTGCTGCAAAGCACCGGCTTTACCGGACTTCCCCTTGTTGGGGCGTTTATTGCCATGAGTGCGGTGCTGAACGTCTTTATGACCAGTGGCTCGGCTCAGTGGGCGCTGATGGCCCCGGTGTTTGTGCCCATGCTGATGATGATCGATTTCGACCCCGCCTTCGTGCTGGCGATGTTCCGCATTGGGGATTCCAGCACCAACATCATCTCGCCCATGAGCCCCTACTTCTCGGTAGCACTGGTGTATATGCAGCGCTACAAACCGGACATGGGGCTAGGCACGCTGATCGCCACCATGCTGCCCCTTGCCATGGGCTTCTTGCTGGCGTGGTCAGCGTTTCTGATGTTCTGGCTGATGATGGGTTGGCCCATTGGCCCGGGTGTTTACATGATGGCGAACTAGCGCTACTGCATCGCCATCATCAACTTCCATAAATAGTCGGCAGCGGGCGAGAGCCTTCTGCCGACACGCTTCACCAAGTTGCCCTGGCTGCTGGCCGCCATGGGGTGATCAATCGGGATCGCTTTCAGCAGCCCCGCCTCAATCTCGCTGCGTGCAGCAGCCGCCGTCATAAACGACACCCCAATGCCCGCGCTTGCCATACGCCGCGAGACAGAGTGCAAATTACAGCGATACGCCGGTGTGGCAGGCTGCCCCGCCGCGCCAAATAGCGCATTCACAAACTGCTGCGAGCCCGACACATCGGGCAGAAAAATCAGCTTATGCTGCAGCAGTTCCGCCACGCTCACGCGCTCATGCCCTGCCAGCGCATGGGAAGGCGCCACGAGCGCACACAGCGGCCCCCGCTCGAACGAGTGCACCACCAAACGTGGATCAGAGATCGGCCCATAGGTAATGGCAATATCCACCTCGTCGCTGGCCACCATCTCATGGGGTTCGCGAGGATAGTAAATGCCGGTTTTGATCTCGATGAGTACGTCCGGATAGTGCTCAGAGACCCGCTTCATCACATGGTTGATAAAGCTATCCACAAAGCCATCGCCCACCGACACCACCACCTTCCCGGCCTGCAAGTTACGAAGCCGCGACAGCGTATCGCCCAGCTCAGAGTTCAGCCGCCGCTGGGCCAAAAAGCCATCCACCACCAACTGCCCCGCCTCCGTGAGCATGACATGCCGCCCCTGACGCTCCAGCAACGCCATGCCCAGCGCCTGCTCCAACGATCGGATCTGACGGCTCACCACCGACGGGTTGGTATGCAAATGCTCCGCCGCCGCGCGAATACCGCCGCAACTGCTGACTTCTAACAGGTAGAAGGCACGTTTATCGAGTAGGGTCATTAGAGTTTGATCACATGCTTAAAGAACATCAGACACATTCAACTCAAAGGGGCCGCCCATGACGGAACACTCCGTAAAGCACGGCCTCACTATTATCGTTCATCAAACATGGCTGGTGCTTACGATCGGCTTACTACACTCCACCGCCTATCGGCCATGCCTGCTTTAACCGCATAACCGTATGCGACCACTTAGAAGCCGTGGGCTTGCAAACCGTGTTCTGATTACCGAACAACCCCACTTCACTGAATGCCTGGCTGCGCTCTGCGGTATAAAGCCAGCGAACGGGCACTAAGTATTCGGCATTGTCCTCTTCATCATCCAATGCACGGTAAAGGTGCGGATACTCGTTGGGCGTAGCAAGCTCTAACAGCGTTTTAGCGCCGTTTTCTGTGTCGAAGTGATACTCCGTAGCACGGCAACGCTCGCCAATGACCTCACCGACCCCAACATAGCCCGTTTTCGGGATATTGACCCAAATACGGTCACCTTCTGAAAGCATAGAAAGCGTTTTGGAGTACCACGCGGCGCCACCGCCTGCGATAAAGCCCAAACGCCGTGCGAGTTCCCAGGGCCGTTCATCCCCAAAGGAGGCGTAAAACTCCCCATTCCAAGGCTCTTTATTGGCTTTTCTTGCGATTGGTTTAGTCGGCTCATCCGGGTCGATCATCCAAGCGCGACTGAGATAACGGTTGCCGTTATCCTCAAACGCACTAAAGAACATAGCATTGATCGATAGCTGGGCATGCTCATTCAAGTAGTTGATAATCCGCTCGCTACTGGCATCTAGCTCCGTGGCCACCACGACCATCTGATGATTATCATTGAGCGTGACAGTATCGAGTGAAATACCAAACTTGGTTTCAAATGCCTCATCCAACGTAGACGCTCCGCGAACTGCTGGTAAATATCGATCAACTGATAATCCGCGAGCGTCACCACCCACGAAGCGTAATCGATAGCCTGAGCCACCACGTCACGAGGTGTCTTATCACGTTTCAGCTCGATCACAATCACCGTACCATTGGCATCCACTGCAAGCAGGTCAATCAGCTTGTCGAAGCCAGTGCGTACCTGACGACCAATCAGCAGCCAATCCCGATTCAAAATCGAGACATCCTGCATAATCTGCTCTTCCAGCAAACCCTCGTCCGCCATACCTGATGGGCGTAACTTCTGCGGTAACGCGCCCGGCGCACTCGCAAGCTTCCAGATGCCTTGTTCGATAGCCATGTCAGTTTGATGCCTGTTGAGGTAGCAATGCACTGCATATGGCAGTGCATATTATGTTGCATTATGCAGTACAGGGGCCTAGTATTCACATCAACACGGCCCCTATCGATGAGACTGCCACGCAGTCGAGTTGCTTAGGGGTTTTTTATTGCCTTCATGTCCACTCCCATTGCTCCCAGCCCTCTATCACGCCCATACCTTTTAGGTTTAGGCCTACGGCGTGCAAGTCTGGAAAACTGTTTAGTAAATCTGCCAAGCGAGTCCACCATGTGCTGGTGGGATTCACCGTCATTAATAGGAACTGAACAATGCAGAGCAGCAGGAAAGGGCGCGCTTGAACGTGGGCATCCTGCCATCCCTGAAAAAACAGGTTAGCTTCACCATGGCTAGGCTTACGCGGCTGGTCAGCCATATTGCGGTTCCATAACCGGCTATGATGGGCACACACATTGCGTAAATAGTTCAAGCTGCGAAGCCAGGAAGCAAATACGCGCCCATTGCTAATACCATAGCGCGCTGCAATAGCATCCTGCTCTTGTTCACGCATTCCACCGAACAGATGAGAAAGCGTACCGAAGTCCCACACTTCACTGGCTATCCATATCGGCAACGGTAACCCGTACTTCTTTTTATGGTGCTCAATAAACGTTTCCCGAGAACGGTTAATTAAGCGCGCATGATTTTCCTGCCATTTATGCAAGGGCGTGACGCCTGTTTTCTGATCAATCTTATTGGCAAACTCATCATGCAGCAGTGAAGGGTTCAAATAGGCATACGGATCTAGCCGCCCCAGCGTATGGGCGATGTCTACCCGCAGTGCCACTTCAATACGCTCAAGGCCATCCAGTGCCAGTAGGCGTAACCGCTTATCGAACACGTAAAGATCGACAGCTTGCTGAAAGGTGGTGCCGTGCTTAAACATATCTAACGCTAGGTAATCCGTTTTGCCTTTTTTAAGCAGCCGCTTACCGTTTTTATTTAAAGGCGTGCATACGCCTGAGCGCTGACGAAAAGCAAACCAATACCCGCTCAACCGGTAATAGCCAATCCGTTGGAGATGCGCCAGCGCGCGCTGGTCGTCTGTTACCGTTAAGCCACGATCTTTTAGCTGCTTTAATTGCTCCAAGTGGCTGAGCCAGGGCTTGATGTAACTCGTCATCTTTTTACCGCACCCTCCACCACTGCCGCCGCCAGCTGGCAGCGGGTTTCGCTGGCCCGGTTCAGGCGTTCCTTTAGCTGGTCGCACAGGGCCATGAGTTCATCGACTTTTTGGACGATGCGGTATTGCTCCTCTGTTGATGGCAGGGCAACCGGCATTTTTTTCAAGATGCCGTGATTCAAGTTTGTCATGGTCGTTCCAACAGAATTGCCAGTTAAATAGTCCCGAACGGTGTCCGTTGAAAATAACAACAGGATGAATCGCCTGTTAATTGCCGAATGAAATCGCAAAACAAAGCTACCGGTGCCACACAGCCATCCAGATTCTCTGTCTGTCACGATGGCGCAACGCCCGACTTCACCGCGTCTGGCCATCACAATGTCGCCCTTGGCCAATTTATAACTGGATAATTCTTCAGCCTTAGCAGGTGTGACGCTAACTGAGGAATCTTCTTTGATTCCGCCGCTTACCATATGAGACGGGTTAACCAGAGGGGTTCCGTTTTCAACATAATCATGTTTGTGAATCATCGAACCAAATGGTCCGGTTGATATTTCGTCAGCAATATCCTCGAATGAAGCCCAAACCCAGTTTGCTGGTGCGGGGTAACTATGCTGGGTTTCGTCCAGTTGAGTTAGCGGTCGTGGGCGCTTGATTCTTTTTTCGCCCGCGAGTGCCATTTTTCTTGTATGGATTTGAGTCAGCAAGTTGGTGGCAAGCTCATCCCCCGCATCCTGCTCCACCAGCCGCCCCATCACCGCCAGTTGCAGGATGGTCTGCTTGAGCTTGTCGATGCTCTGTTCGGTGGTGAACAGGGTGTCGAAGTGGGCTGCGAGGCGGGCCCAGTTGTCGGCCAGTTCGGTGGCGTTTTCGGATTGGGTGAGGGTGCCGAGCAGGGTGTCCACGAGGGTTTCGTGGGCTTCGAGCTGGTCGCTGGTTTGTTGCTCCAGCCGGTCGCAGAGGGCCATGAGTTCATTGACTTTTTGGACGATGCGGTGTTGTTCCTCGATTGGCGGCAGGCCGATTACATAACTCAGTAACTTATCTTGAGTTATCCCAGCGACAGTCGTACCCGTGCCGGTAATATCCAAGGTCGTATATGCCAGGAAAAAGTAATCTAGGGATACTTCAGGTGATACTTTGACGGCTTTCAGGTCTTGGTTGATAGCGATAGGCTTTGAGCATATCGCAATTTTGCCCAAGCCCATTCTGGTACAGATCAATACGTCGCCAGTATCTGCGAGCTTGCTCCCTGCCTTCAGGCCCTCTTTGGTAATATAGTCTTGGGTTTCGTCGAGATGCTTGGTCTTTCCCAAATCCTTAACGCTGGCCCATGGAATGTCTCCATTCCAAAAGCGAGAGTTCTGTTTGCTAGGAGTGCCGCCGCTCATTATCGAATCAAACAGTGCTCCGAGCCTCGTCCATTCCCAGTTTTCGGGAAGATGGAAGTACTGCTCTTCTACAGAAACACTTGGAAGCTTTTTGCGCCTTTTGATTTTTCCCTGAGTGTATAGCTGCGTCTGTCTCGCTGAAACTCGTTGCAAGAGGTCTGAGGCTGGCTCATCACTCGCTTCGCGAGTTGTGAGCTTGCCTTGAACTGCCATCCCGAGTATCAGTTCCCGCAGCTTCTTAACCCCAGTCAGCTCAATCTTGCCATTACTCCCCCGACCACTGGTGGACTTCTTCGTAACCGCCCGGGTCCACAAATCCAGATGCTCGGTAATCAGCTCCCGCGCACTCACGCCGCACCTCCGCCGGTGTTTTCATCGCTGTTGTGAGAAAGCGCATCGGCCAGGATGTCCCGCAGCTGGTGGCGGATTTCCTGGATTTCGGACTGCTGCTGTTCGTATTTGGCCAGCAGTTCGTCCGGGTCGTGGTTGACCTCTTCGCCCTGCCAGGGGTTCTTGATGTCCAGGTTGTAGTTGCGGGCCTTGATGTCGTCGATCGACACTTTCCAGGCCTGCTCGGTTTCCTCGCGGCTGGCGAAACCGTCCGCCTCGCTGCCCCACCAGTCGATTTCGGTCTGGAACTCCGAGAACTTCATGGGCTTGGTTTTGCTGTAGCTCTTGTAGCCTTCCGGGTAGGGGTGTTCGTAGTACCACACGGTTTCCGTGGGCTTGCCCTTGGTGAAGAACAGCAGGTTGGTTTTGATGCCGGTGTAGGGGTTAAACACACCGTTGGGCAGGCGCACGATGGTGTGCAGATTGCACTCTTCCAGCAGCTTTTCCTTGAGCCGGGTTTTCATGCCTTCGCCAAACAGGAAGCCATCTGGCAGTACCACCGCGGCGCGTCCACCGTCCCGGAGCAGGTGGATGAACAGGGTCATGAACAGGTCGGCGGTTTCCCGGGTGCGGAAGGCGCTGGGGAAGTTGGTTTCGATGCCGTCTTCTTCCATGCCGCCGAAGGGCGGGTTGGCCACGATAACGTCTACCCGTTCTTTCGGGCCCCAGCTGATGAGCGGGCGGGCCAGGGTGTTGTCGTGCTTAATCTGGTCCGGCACTTCAATGCCGTGCAGAATCATGTTGGTGGTGGCCAACAGGTGCGGCAGGGGCTTTTTCTCAACGCCGTGGATGCTCTTCTGCAGGGTTTGTTCGTCCTGCGGGGTACTGACGTAGTGCTTGCGCTTGTGCTCGATGGTGCAGGTGAGGAAGCCACCGGTGCCACAGGCCGGGTCCATCACCTTCTCGTCCAGTTTCGGGTCCACCCGGTTGACCATGAACTCGGTCACTGCCCGCGGGGTGTAGAACTCACCCGCGTTGCCCGCGCTTTGCAGGTCTTTGAGGATTTGCTCGTACATATCGCCCAGCTCGTGGCGCTCGGCGGATTTGTTGAAGTTGATGCCGTCCTGCAGCTTGTTGATGACCTGGCGCATGAGCTGGCCGGACTTCATGTAGTTGTAGGCATCCTCGAACACGTTGCGGATGACTACGCCCCGGTAGTCGTCACCGGCCGGTTCCAGATTCTGCAGGCCGGGGAACAGGGTGTTGTCGATGAAGTCTTTGAGCTCGTCGCCGGTGATGCCTTCCGGGTCGGCGGCCCAGTTTCGCCAGCGCAGCTTTTCCGGAATCGGGGATTTATAGTCGTCGTAAATCAGTTCCCATTCCTGTTCCCGGTCGTCGAAAATTTTCAGGAACAGCATCCAGACCAACTGGCCGATGCGCTGGGCATCGCCGTCTACGCCAACGTCTTTGCGCATGATGTCCTGAATCGATTTAATGGTGGTGCTGATTGACATGGTGAGATGTGTTCCGTTGGCGTGTTAATCACGGCCTGCACAAGGGCAGGCCGTCAGCAAAAAGGCAATGGTATCAGGCGGGCGTTTGGTAAAGGGCCTCTTCCAGTTCATGCAGCGCTTTTTTGTACTTAGGCTTGCCGCCGAACGCATCGAAGAGTTCCAGTACAGAGCCGATTTCGTTGAAAGGCGACATGGTGAGCACGCTGGTATCTTCGATGGGGGTTATACCGGCGTCGGCGTATTTATCCACCAGGGATTCAAGCACCTGCCGGGCCTGGCCTTCGTAGCGGTTGAAAATATCGCGCTTTCTGACTTGTTCGGCGCGCTCGCGGCGGGTCAGCGGTGGGCGGTCGAAGGCGATATGGCAGATCACATCGAAGGGGTCGGGTTCTTCACCCCATTTTTGGCCAAGCTCGGCGACCAGAGCATCCCAGAAGATGCCTTCTTCGGCCAGTTCATCGAGGATCGCCTGCTTGCGCTCGGCATCCTGCCAGCGGCGCAGAAACGCATCCAGCGAGGCGAACTGGGCTTTCACCTGTTTTCGGGTGTAGTCACGCAGGCTTTCGGTAATCAGCTTGCCATCCGGCCCCAGGTATTGAACGCGCTCAGCGACAATGCTCACTTCCACGTCATCCACCACGTATTTGCGCCGGGGCTCCGGCCCTTCGGTGGTGCCCAAGCCGCCCACATCGTCAGATTCCCAGGTGGCGTTCTCGTCTACGTCGTACTCGGCCCAGTCAGTCTCGACGCCTTCTGCGGCTGTGTCTTCTGTATCTTGTGGGTCTGCCTGTTCTTCATCCAAGGCGCCGTCTTGCTCATCCGCTGGAACGATAGGGGCGTCATCAGCATAGGGCTGATAGACCTGCACCGGCTCGCCATCGAAATCGGGATCGGCGAACAGCTCGGTGGCTTTCTTGAAATCCAGAATGGTGAACCAGTGCTTGTTGTAGTCGTCGTTGATGCGGGTGCCCCGGCCAATAATCTGTTTGAACTCGGTCATCGACTGGATGCGCTGATCAAGCACAATCAGCTTGCAGGTCTGGGCGTCCACGCCGGTGGTCATCAGCTTGCTGGTAGTGGCAATCACCGGGTAGCGCTCTTCCGGGTTGATGAAGTTATCCAGCTCGGCCTTGCCTTCTTGCTCGTCGCCGGTAATCCGCATCACGTATTTACGGTTCTCGGCCATTCGCTTAGGGTTGAGGTTGACCAGCGCTTGGCGCATACGCTCGGCGTGGTCGATGTCCTCACAGAAGACGATGGTTTTCTGATAAGGGTCGCTGCTTTCCAGCAGTTCGGTAATTTTGGCGGCCACTAGGATCGTACGCTTTTCCAGCACCAGCTGTTTATCGAAATCCCTCTGGTTGTAGATGCGGTCTTCAATCTCTTGGCCAAGCTTATCCCGCTGGCCCTTGCTGGGCCGCCAACCTTGCAGGTCTTTATCGATATCCACCCGCACCACTTTGTAAGGCGCCAGAAAACCATCCTCAATGCCCTGCTTGAGCGAGTAGGTATACAGCGGCGCGCCGAAGTAATCGATGTTGGAGACTTCCTTGGTTTCTTTGGGCGTGGCGGTTAAACCGATATGCGCTGCTGCGCTGAAATAATCCAGAATTTTGCGCCAAGCGGAGTCTTCCGCCGCACTGCCTCGGTGGCACTCGTCAATCACAATCAGGTCGAAGAAGTCTGGCGAGAACTGCTTGTAAATGTTCTGCTCTTCTTCGCTGCCGGTCACCGCCTGATACAGCGAGAGATAGATTTCATAAGACGCATCCACCGTGCGGTTGGTGACCTTGGTCATCGCCTGGCCGAAGGGTTTGAAGTCGTTGTTCTTGGTTTGGTCGACCAGGATATTACGGTCAGCGAGGAACAGTATTCGCTTCTTCTGGCGCGACTTCCACAACCGCCAGATGATCTGAAAGGCGGTAAACGTCTTACCGGTACCGGTGGCCATCACCAACAGGATACGGTCTTGCCCCCGTGCCACGGCTTCGACAGTGCGATTGATGGCAATGCGCTGGTAGTAGCGCGGGCTTCGGCCACTCCCGTCATCGTAATAGGGCTGTTCAACCACTGGGCGAGCATCGGGCTGAATGCCTTTGTATTGGCAGTAGCGCTCCCATAGCTCGTCAGGCGACGGAAATTCAGCCAGGGTTAGAGTGGTTTCGGTTTGCTTACCCAGCCCGGTGCGGTCGTGGAACAGGAAGCCGTCGCCATTGCTGGAAAACACAAAAGGCACATCCAGCGCATCGCTGTAAGCCAGCGCCTGCTGCATGCCATCGCCCAGGCTGTGCTTGTTATCCTTGGCTTCTATCACCGCAATCGGCTGGTTTTTCTGGAAGCTCAGTAGGTAATCTGCCCGGCGCTTTTTGCCCCGGGTATGCAACCGCCCCCGCACGATAATCCGCCCGGCGGTAAAGGTCACCTCTTCACGAATTTGCGTTTGGATATCCCACCCCGCCTGCACCAAGGCCGGGGTAATGAACTTGGTGCAAATATCGCGTTCGCTGAGGGCCTTCTTATCCATGGCAGCATCCTGCTTATTCTGGCGGGTGAGCTTATAAGCACTAGCTTACGATACTCAGCCGACTTAAGCATCTTGTGCTAAGCGGACGTGAGAATATCGATAGTTATACCCACAAGCGACACACTGGGTAGCAGAACGCTAATATGCGTGTGACACACCCGTGTCAGATTAAAGCCGCAGGTCAACGGCCGAGTAGCAGGGTTTGAAGGCAATATTGGCAGGCGTGGCACATGGATGACACAGATTTGACACAGCCAAAACAAAAGGGCCTACGCGTTAACGTAAGCCCTTGATATATTTGGCGCGCCCGGCAGGAATTGAACCTGCGACCTTCGGCTTCGGAGGCCGGTTTAAGCCGCACAAGCATCGCCCTTCCCTACCGTCAAAAAACCAATAAACAATATTTAAAACAACAAGTTAATTAACATGCCAATGCATTTCAAATCTTCTCTATCACACCCATTAACGCCATTCTGTGCCCTTCATTGTCAAAACGTTGGCACACACCGTGACTTTTCTGTGTCCTGTTTTCTACCAAATTTGACCTCTGGTCACCGCGCACTACGGACTCCTTTAATTGATTCGGCTACGCGTAGAACGCCAGCAGTACCTATGCAAAAAAACACAGTTCCATACGCGCCACCTGCCCTTATCGCCACCGTGCTAAACTGTCCTGTGTTTCATCGGTTCAGCATTGGAGGCCAGCATGCCAGCTGCTCATCGTCGTAAGCTGCCTATAGGCATTCAAACTTTTTCGGATATCCGAGAAGGCGGCTATTACTACGTCGACAAAACGCCGTTCATTGAAAAGCTGGCGAACCAAAACAAATACTATTTTCTCTCCCGCCCGCGTCGCTTTGGCAAAAGCCTGCTGCTAGATACCCTGGGCTGCCTATTTGAAGGCCGCGAAGCGCTATTTTACGGGTTATATATTCACGACAAGTGGGACTGGCAGCAGCGGTACCCGGTGGTGCGTTTAAGCTTTGGCAATGGTGTGGCGGCTGACAGAGAGGACCTAGATGCGAACATTCGATATCAGTTGCAGCAGCAGCGTGCACGTCTGCAGATTACGTCGACGCCTCCTAAGCGTATTGCGGACGACTTTGCTAGCTTGATTGAGCAAGCGCATCGTGTTCACGGTCAACGCGTAGTAGTGCTGATCGACGAGTACGATAAACCCATCCTTGATAATATTCTCGATAGCGATAGGGCGCGCGAACTGCGCGAAGGTCTGAAAAACCTCTATAGCGTGCTGAAAGATGCCGACCCCCACCTGCACTTTGTACTGCTGACCGGCGTTTCCAAGTTCAGCAAAGTCAGCCTGTTTTCAGGGCTGAACAATCTGCGCGACATCACACTCTCATCTGACTATGCCGCTATCTGTGGCTATACCGACCACGATGTGGACACGGTGTTTGCGCCTGAACTGCCTGGGCTTGACCGTGACGAGATTCGCCGCTGGTACAACGGCTATCGCTGGGGCGGGCAAGACGTGCCCAGCGTTTACAACCCGTTTGATGTATTGCTCTTGTTAGAAGAGCGGAAATTCACCCCTTACTGGTTTGAAAGCGCTACCCCTACGTTTTTAGTCGAACTGCTAAAAAAACGCGGTGTGTTCACTCCTGCCTTGAGCCAACTGCAAACAGAAGCCGAATTGTTAGGCCGCTTTGATGTCGACCATATCGCCACCGAAGCGCTCTTGTTCCAAACGGGCTACCTGACCGCGCATGCTGTCGAGGAGCCGATGACCGGTTATTGGCTCTACACCTTGGGCTACCCCAACCTTGAGGTGGAAGCCAGCCTTAACCAAGCGCTTTTACCTGTGCTGGGTGTGCAAGCCCCCCCTCGGGAGCGGCTTACGCTGTTCCGTAACTTGCAAGCGCACGACCTCCAAGGCCTGGAAACCCACCTCAAAGCGCTTTATGCCGGCTTGCCACACGACTGGTACCGCAACAACCCCATTGCCCAATACGAAGGCCATTACGCCAGCGTGTTTTACAGCCACTTCGCCGCGCTGGGTGTGAATGTGACGGTGGAAGACGCCAGCCACCACGGCAAAGTGGATATGAGCATAGACTTTAACGGGCATGTTTACCTGTTTGAGTTCAAGGTGGTTGAACAACTGCCTGAAGGCAAAGCGATTGAGCAGATCAAAACCAAGGGCTATGCCGACAAGTACCGTGCTAGCGGCAAGCCTATTCACTTAGTAGGCGTAGAGTTTTCCAGCGCTCAACGGCAAATCGTAGCGTTTGACGTGGAGACGCTGTAGTACGCTGCTGCTCATCATCGTCCACTACTTAGTCGAGTAGACCGGGCGATTGCTCGACCCGCCCCCCCCACAGATCCGAGCATGCACGATTAGCGCACTCGGCTCCTCAATCATCAGTTTCGCTGAAGGCTCAGCACTGCTGCATGATCCGCGCAGCAGGTAAAGGCAGCAGCTGGAACAGCTGGAGGGCTCGGATATTGCCCCGGATGCCGTAGTAGGCGTAATGGCCCTGCACCTTCCGCCTCAGCAGCCTATGCTGCTCTCGGATCGGCAAGTGTCGGCTCTAGCGGCACCAGAGCGCAATTCGCTTGAGACCGCGCCGAAACCTGTCCTTCGCCGTCTTGCGATTGATGACTCCGCTGATGCCAGCACCGCACCCAGGCGGTTCTACGGAAGGGGAGGGGGGCTCCCGACATTGCGAGCTATACAGAACTTTGTATAATTACAGCATGTCAGAACACAAACCCCTAAATTTCCGAGGTAGCGCTCTCGCCGACCTCCGAGCGTTCCCAGCAACTGTCCGACAGGAAGTGGGATACCAGCTCGACAAGGTGCAACGGGCGGGGCTCGAGCCGAAAGACTGGAAGCCAATGGCCACCGTGCGTGGGCCAAGGCGTGCGGGAAATTCGCATCAGAGACGCTAACGGGGCATTCCGGGTGATCTACGTCGCCAAGCTCGCCGAGGCTGTCTATGTGTCCTGCACTGCTTCCAGAAGAAAACCCAGAAGACGAGTAAGGCGGATCTCGACCTGGCCGAAGCCAGATACCGCGCCTTGCTGAGCGAGGTGAGACAATGAGCAATGAGACATTCGACAGCGTATGGGACGCCATCAGATGGAACCATGGCAAGAAGGCGCTTTATTGCTCCACTTTCTGACTCTGAACAGCAGACGCTGACCTCTGCTTATCAAGATGGTGAGAAGCGCGCCTTACGTCGTCGTGCTCATGCCATCCTGTTAAGCAATCAAGGCCATACCATCAATCAAATCAGCGAGATACTGCAGGTTCGTCGCGATGCCGTATCACGATGGCTCAAGCAATGGGAA
>NZ_JBSXNH010000044.1:0-30835 GCF_056857535.1 Vreelandella sp. L-25 | reverse complement strand
GGCCTCTTTTTTCCCGTTTTTTCTCCATCTTTGCATTAAAGACAGTCCATTTTCATCGGGCAGTCCGATATCGAGAATAACGGCCTGGTAGGAGCTTGTTTCAATCAACGAGTCCGCTTCTTTGCCGGTTTTGGCGATATCGACTGTGTAGTGCGCCTGCGCAAGCCAGTCCGATATTCTTTTGGCAAGTACCGCATTGTCCTCAACAATCAGAATTTTCATTTGTAAGCGCCGTTTTTCGTGGTGGGAAAGTTTCGCTCGTCCTCTGTTGATTGTAACAGTAACGAAGGAATCAGGATCAGAAAAGCCGGTTGTTAGCGTTGTCCAGATTGGCTCTTCCGAGGTTGGCGACGCTGCGGTCCAGATCATCAATGGCGCGACGTTCTCAGGCGAAGTGGCGCCTGAGTGTGAAAAAAGGATTATCGGAGTGATCCAAAAATCCGGCTCCCGATGAGTGGAAGCCGGATTTTCAGCAATCTCCGTTCACTCATCAGAAATTAACGCTGATCCCCAGTGAAGCGGTGCGCGGCAGGTTCGCCATGGCGCCATCGGGCCAACGTGAGACAATTTGCTGTTCATCGAACAGGTTGTCCACTTTCAGGAAGACATCGGCACTGGCGGTCAGCGCGTAACGGCTGATGAAGTCGACCAGGAACAGGGATTCGGTCTCGTCCAGTTTCGTCGCGGTGTTGTTGCATCCTGCGCTGACACACATCTCATCGACGTAGGTGGCCACAAGGTAGTTGTCCCAGCCACTCGGGTGCTCCATGCCGACCCGCAGGCTCATCTGGTTTTCCGGAACGTCTTTGAGTTGCTCGCCTTTTTTCAGGCCAGAGGCAGCATTGTCCTTGCTGATTTCCGCCTGGGTAAAGGTGTAGGTAAGGCTGACCGGAAGGTAGAACTCGCCCGCCTCGGTGCCGGTCTGGAGCTGGAATTCCGCACCGGCAATTTCAGCCTCGCCGGCTACGAAACTGCCAGAAGTGGCGCCATTGCTGCACGGCGAGCCCACTGAACAGTTTTCAGCCTTGTTGGAGAAGTCGCTGTAGAAGCCGATCACTTCCGCGAAGAACGCATTGCCAAAGTAGCGGACGCCGGCTTCCCAGTTCTTGCTGGTTTCCGGATCTTCGTTTGCCCTGGCACCACCTCCGAGAGGGGAGAAACCCCGGTGCACGCCACCCAGAACCTGCCAGCTTTGGGACAGGTCATAGGTAAAGGAAGCGCCAGGCAGGAGTTCGGCGCTGTCATTGGCGCGGGTGCTGTCGACGGTCGTGCGACCGGGATCCGCGTATTGGGTGCGGCTGGTCTGTACATCCTCGTAGCGCAGAGCGAGGTTGATATTGAGCTTGTCCGTCGCCTGCCACTTGTCGAGTGCCCAGAAGCTCAGGGCTTCGCCGGTCTCAAAGCGGTTGTTGCTGCCCGTTGGGGCCACGCTGTTCTGGAACACCAGGGAGCCATTGACCTGGTCGTACACATCCACCGGCTGGAAGCGATCCATTTCATCTTCGTGGACGCGGGCGCCGAAGTCGAATTCGTGGTTGCCAATGTTTACATCGAAGTTTGTCTGCACGCCCTGGGACAGGTAGTCCCTGGCGTTGTTTTTGTATTCCAGACCGCTGGCGTCAATTGTGCCGTCCAGAATACCCTGGGCATTGGCGTCACCGGCGTTTGCCTGGTCGATGATGTTTCCGGCGCCACTGAGCTTGTACCAATTGCGTTTGAAGTCGTTGCGGTAGAGAGTCGTGGTGCTGCTTACATTGTCGCTCCACTCGAACTGATGAGTCAGGCTGACACCGGAGTGAGTATTATCCATCTGGTCGGGACTGGAAAGCCCGTAGCGCCGGCTGGGGTCCTGGTTGAAGTCCGCATCCGTCAGTCCGACATAGGTCGAGTTGGAGGTTTCCTCGGAATACTGCAGCTTGGCGGTCACGCTCTGGCGCTCTCCCTGCCAGCGTAGCTTGCCGACATAATCACTGATGTCGAAGCCACTGTTGCGGTTGCTTCGGTCAATGTCCTTGAAGCCTTGCGCTGAGCGCTGGACCGTTTCAACCAGATAGCCCCAGTCACCGTTCGTGTCGCCATAGGTTGCATGAACGTCGGTGGAGCCGCGCTCGTTGGTGACGGCTTCGACGTAGCCCTTCTGCTCGTCGGGAATGGGTGTGGAAATCAGGTTGATCACGCCGCCGGTGGTTTGCGGACCATAGCGCAGCAGCGGGGCACCCTTGAGTACTTCCAGCGAGGACATGCGCTTGAACGTCGGGAAATAATAGGCGGCCGGGTTAGAATAGGGGGCCGGCGCGATCAGAATGCCATCTTCCATCAGGGTAACATTGCTGCTTCGCTCGGCCGTGGCACCGCGAATGCCAATGTTAGGGCGCAGGCCCAGACCCTCCTCTTCCCGTACATACACGCCCGGGACGGTTTTCAGCACCTGGTTGATGTCGGTCTCAACCTCGGTTTTCAACTGCGCCTCACCAACGACGTAGCCTGACCCTGGCAAGGTCTGGGCGGCAGACGCATCGCCAATGATTTCCATGGGTTCAAGCATCTGGGGCTGGTCATCGCCGGCGGCCCAGCTCATGCCCGGGGCAAAGCTGATCGCTACTGCCAGTGACAGTCGGGAAGGTTTAAACATGTGTTTCTCCGCAATTATTCGTATTTGAAATTCTAAATAGAAACGCGTTCCATTTGCAGATACGAATTTAAGGACTTTTCATAATCAAGTCAATAACCAATGTTAATGATAATGAGAGAGTGTCACCAGGCTGAAAAGGTTGAATTTCTCTCAAACGGGCAATTCGGAGGTCGGAGCGGGTTGGGCGGAGGGTGAGGGTATCAGCTGGCCCGCAATCCGGGGCCAGCTTTTCTGAAGGCCAAACAAGCCGCCGGTGGTCTGCTCGCAATGTCGGTGATCATGGTAACCCGGTTCGATCCCTTACTCCGTCCACAATCTTGCCCGGAAAGAGCTTTGCCGCCAGAGCAGCGCAACCCAGAGCGCATGAAGGTTTATGAGTAGCGCCAATACCCATTCAAAGGCATTGTCTAGTTGACTGTACAAGGCAGGTACTGCGGCAGTGAGGATAACGGAGAGAATTCCCACCGCAGTAACGCCCTGTACGGCTGATACTGGTGCAACTGTCCCAGTAGGGTATGCACCAGGATATGTAGCCTTCGAAGACAGCAATGACAAACGTATCATGAATGGTGAGCAGCAGGCTTAACGCCGCTGCTAATGCTAACCACCACAAAGGAATGCTGCGGCGCCGGATTGCCCTATTCATCCCGCCCCCGACAACTCAGACCTCCCCCAACTGTCAACAACAGTGAACATTGACCGCATTGGGGGCGCGGCGCTTTACGGACTTTTAGTACTGTTGCTGACACAATATTAAATGCAACCGCCGCTATCAGCCATGAATTATTACAGGTCCGCAGTCTTGTGTCGTTTAACTCATGCAATACACGCCCATCAATCTCTAATGCGTATAATAATGATTTATATTTAATTTACCTCAAAGAATTTGCACATGACGTCAATACTCGTCCGCGACCTCTGGCCCTGTCAATCACCCTGCTTTTGATGGCCGGATGCAGCGGCAATCAGGACGCTGCCAACGCACAACACAGCAGAGAGCCAACGGCAGATAAGGCACCCGCATCCACGCCGACCAAAACTGACGTTGTTAGCCATTATGCAGATCTGGCGCACGCCACGTTCCAGGATGCGGTGACAACGGCCGAGGTTCTTGGCGAGGTAGTGGACGCAAGATTGTGGCCAGTTTGCTAATGGCGGCGACCCCGAAGTCAGCGACAAAGTGGCAGGCTTTATCACCTTCTACGCCAGCAGCCTTGCAGTTCCCGCCCGTCGCGCCATGGAAAACCCGGAAGTGCAGCAAGGCGCCAGACTCGTTAGCAACACGGGGTGTGCCGCCTGCCACACACCAAAGCACGACCGGTCTGGTCGCTGACCGGCCAAACCTCAGCGACCAGACGATCTGGCCCAGCCATTTTGTGGCACGGGGGCGAAGCCGAGATATCCAGGGAACAGTTCAAGGCACGATTCAGGACTGAACGTGCGGTGCTGATTGCCTTCCTGAAAGTGCCTGAAGAGGCTCCCGGTTGCACTAAAGTCTAATGTTAATTGACTTCTCAGTCGTCGGGCTTGTGCTACTATCAGTGTGGTCAATATTGTTGCTGTGCCCAGTGCTGACGCAAGACCTGAAGCCACTTGAGTTTCGGGACAGGAGGGCACAGCACTTTAAGATAATGGACGTAAGATAATGGACGTAATACGCATGACACGTTCAGTAATAAATCAGTAATAAATCAATGATAAAATGACACGTTCAGTAATAAATCAATGATAATGAGGGGGGTTATGATGCTAATGGCAAATAAAAAAGCGGCACTGAGTTCAGCGCTCGCACTGGTGGTGGCGGGGTTATCTTCGCCGGGTCACGCCATGGAATTCAAGGTGTCCGGCCAGGTGAATCGTGCGATCACCGTCGCGGATAACGGGAATGAGACTGATTACGCGAGTGTCGACAGCATCGGTTCCAACTCACGTTTCCGGTTCACTGGCAATGAGATGATGGCCAACGGCATGAACCTCGGTTTTATCTATGAAATATCACTTGATCAGTACGATTCCACGGAGTTCGATATCGGCGACAATAATGCCTCCGGGGCGGGTGTTGACGTGGATACCCGGAAAATTGACATCTATCTCGAGGGTGACTTTGGTAAGGTGAGTTTCGGCAAAGGCGATGGTGCTGGCTACTACGCCAACATGATGGATTACTCCGAAACGCTCTACTTCGGTGGCGGTGCCTGGTATACCCTTTATTCTTCCGGCATCAGTTTTGTCGATGATAACGGCAACAAACTTTACAGAATTGGTGCAACCAACGGCGTCTTCAATGCCGTTGGTCGACAAGAGCGTATCCGCTACGACAGCCCGTCGATCGGCGGTCTGGTGCTGTCGACCAGTCTCGACAACGGCAATGCCTATGAACTGGCGGCCCGCTACCACGTAGATTTTCCGGGTGCCAAACTGGCCTCGGGGCTGAGCTGGGTTGATGCTAATGATCTGGAGATTCCGACCTCGCCCGCCGATGGACAGCCACTCACCCCTGGGTCGGAATTCAAAAAGAGGCAAGTCCTTGGTGCTTCGGCGTCTTTGTTGCTGGACGGTGGCCTGAACTTTACCGTCTCCTACGGTAATGGTAAAACCGACGCAATGGCCAATGCGGGGCAGGCTAATCAAGAAGGCTATGATGCGACCAACCTATTCGGTCAGGTAGGCTACTCGACTGGCGATCATCACTTTGCAGTCAACTATGGCGAGACCAAAGATCTGATTGTTGAGGGAACCAAGGGAAGCCAGATTGGTCTGGCATACGTGTACGACTGGTCGAGCGCGGTCCGCTTGTACTCATCGTATCACCTGTATTCGCTTGACCTGCCTTCGTCGGTCAAGACCGCTGAAGGATGGGGCGATGCCAACGATATCAGCCAGCTCTATGCCGGTATCCGGGTCGCCTTTTAACCAACGGGTCTGACCTGAATAACAGACAGGAGTAAAATATGCACAAACTGCGGTTATGGATAATTCCCGTGCTGGTAGTAGCTCTGTCGGGCTGCGGACTTAATGTGGTCCGACCCGCTGACACGACGCCGATGCCGGGAGAAGACCGCCTGCCTGATGGACCAGGCCTGTTTGCCAGCAGTCCCGATGACAGCGCCTGGGAGGGATATTCTATCCTGTCGGGTCGTTGCTCAGATTGTGCGACCAGTCAACGCGCCGGAGGGAAGGCGGCCCCGGACTCTGACACCTACAGAAGCTTCGAAGCCTTCAGGCGGATGGACCCAGACTCACAAGAATACAGGGAATTTGAGAAATGGCTGGAATGGAAACAGTTTCGCCAGTGGAAATCCCGGCAGCAATGAGGCTCGGAGGTGAGAAACTCTACCGTGCCCCGTGCCGACTGTTGTGATATAACGCAGCCCCGCTCAACTTTCCTTTCTCTGGCAGATGCTTGTCACTTAATGTGTAAGCAACGATCCAGACTTTGCTGAGAAGGTTTTCGATGTCGTTGGCCTGTACCTGAATCCGCCGGATAACGCGCTGGTGCTGTCGGTTGACGAAAAAACGCAGATCCAGGCACTGGATCGCACTCAACCAAAGCTGCAACTGAAACCCGGCCAGATCGAGCGCCGTACCCACGATTACAAGAGGCACGGGACGACCAGCTTATACGCGGCCCTGAATATCCTGAACGGCGAAGTGATTGGGCGCATTACACAACGCCACCGCGCCAAAGAGTTTCTCGATTTTCTGCGACAAATTGATCGAGAAACACCGAAAGAGCAGGACCTTCATCTGATTCTGGACAACAGCTCGACTCACAAAACACCAGAAGTGAAGGCCTGGCTGGAAAAGCATTCCCGGTTCAAGCTTCACTTCACACCAACCAGCGCCTCTTGGCTGAATGCCGTGGAGGGCTGGTTTGGTCAACTGGAACGCCGCGCTTTGTACCGTGGCATTTTTACCAGTGTCGGCGAACTTAAGAAGGCGATTCGTCGCTTTATCCAAACTCATAATGAGAAACTGGCAAAGCTGTTCCGCTGGCACAAGAGTGCAGAATCGATTATGACTTCAGTGACGCGAGCAAAGCTGAGTGTTATTGATAATAAATAAACGGATTACCCAGACGGGACACTAGCAGAGCTCCCCAAATGCCACAAGAAATTAACCCATAGCAACCGGTCAGGCGATGTTGCCTATCGGGTTTCCTAAGGCCAGGCAATCCGGCATCGGAGGTGATATGGCCGCCGGAGTAATCGGTTTCAATCTGGCGGCGGACGGTGGAGCGAAGGGAAGTTTTTCAGGTATAATCCCGGGCAGCGGCGGTTGGTGTTGGTTTCGCGTGTAGGAGCTTGAAATTATAGCTCCTGCCGCCGTTTTCTTTTGTCCCCCATGAGAAATCCGGGCCATTTTAAGAGCAGAAGGATGTTGTAATTACCCCAGGATATTGGCCCGTCGATAAAGTAGTGCGTAATCAGCTAGCCACAAGAAAAGAACACGGCAATCGCCTGTTCAGGCTGTTGCTGGTGCTTTTGTTGCTGCTTGCCGCGCAGCACCTTGCCATGCATGACATCGATGGTGCTGGCGGAGGCCCGGTCGGGCATCAGGAATGTCTGCTCAATCACCTGCCTTATGCTCAGTTATCCCCGCCATTACCCGGTCTTCCGTTACTGATTCCGGCGCTGTTTCTGGAAATACCGTACAGCCAACACTTCCACCGGATTTTTATCCACCCCTGGCTGGCCCGCGCACCACCCCTGTTCTGATCTGTCTCTGTTTACCCGTTTAATTGATGAGCAAGTGCGCAGTGCACGGTTACTGCGTGCCTGCTCGGGGATTCGCACGATAAATCAATTCAGGAATACGTAATGATTAGCAACTATAACCGGTTATCGCCGGCAGCCATCGTAATGCTCGGCTTATCCATGACAGCAGGGGCTGTTCCGCTTGCCTACAGTGCCGAGGCGGTTCACGATAGTCATTGGTCCGGGGACCTGCGGGTGGGCGCCAATATGGATCTGATCGCCGAAGCCCGGGATTTCGGTGCTGATATGAACCGCTAGGTGCTTGACCTGCGTGAGGTGGAGGTTTCCCTGGAATCGCAGATCAAGCCTTGGCTCTATGGGATGATATTCCTGACCCGGCCGTCCGATGAGGACATAAGTGTCGAGGAGGCCGCAGTGATCGCCGACCTGGCAAGAGGGTTCAGGCTGAAAGCAGGGAAGTATCGTAACGAGTTCGGATTGCTCAACACCGTTCATGAACCGGAACGGCCACAAGTCTCACTTCCCTTGCCAGTGGAGGAGTTTCTCGGCGAAGAACAGCTTCGGGAGACGGCTGTCACCCTGGGTCGTCTCACCGATCTGGGCAACGGCTACCGTGCCGGCATCAGCGGCGCCGTGTTCAATTCCGACAACGATGCGGCGTTTGATGCCGGCCAGTCCGGTGACAAGGCCTTTGGCGGCAAACTCTATTTTGGTCGTCAGGCCAGTGACACGGCCTACCAGTTAGGTCTCAGTGCCCTGACCGGCAAGAACGATACGGGCGGTACAACCGATATACAGGCGCTGGATTTCCGCGTCCTGCTCGAACCGGAATTTGCCCGGGGCTACGATTACCCGGCACGTTTTTCCTGGATGGGCGAGGTCCTGTTCAACCAGCGGGAAATCGCCCCTGGCGTCAGCAACAACGCCAACGGCGCCTGGACACTCGTGGATTACCAATTCAAACCTGCGCATCATCTGGGCGCGGGTGCCGAATACACTCAGGGGCGACTGGATAAATCGCTGACGTCCAGGGCTTATTCGGCGCATTACAGCTGGTATTACTCGCCCCATGCACGATTGCAGGTACAGGCGCGTCGTCTTGACGTTGATGGCGGCGACAGCGGCATGGAAGTATTGCTGCAGTGGAATATCGTTCTGGGTGCCCACAGTGAACGGCCATTCCTTGCCATTCTTCCGATGGATGACAAAATGTAACCTGGAGAAAACACAAAAACCCGCCCGGATTCGAAAGGCGCCGGGCGGGTTGATATTTATCGGCCCTGACGATATGGGCAGTCGCACGGCCAACAATCCGCCCGGGCACGCCGGAATCATGGCAAAATGGCCGCTTCCCCATCTTTGACAAACCCCTGGCCTTGCTAAAGCTTGTAGTGAGCGATCAGTTGACTCCTTAATGTTTGCATGGTTTGTGCAATAACAGGCAAGCAGCCATTATGTATGGATAACACGCTAAGGAAAGGGCTATGTCGAAGTTGTCGGATGAGGATTATCGAAGTATCCCGCTCAATGCCACACTGGCGCTTGCCGCGTTGGTAGTGATTATTGCGGGAATGAAAGTGGGCGCGGACCTGTTGGTGCCGCTACTGCTGGCGGTGTTTATTGTCGTGGTGTGCACCTCACCCGTGCAGTGGCTGCATCGCTGCGGTTTGAGTCGGCGGATGTCGGCGTTGATTACGCTACTGGTGTTGGTGGGTTTTATATCGCTGATTGGCCTGTTGGTGGTCAATAGCTTCAGTACCTTTGTTGAAGCGCTGCCTGATATTGAAACCAGGCTTTACGAGCACTACTGGGACTTGCTCAATGCGCTGGCCTCTCATGGGTTGGCTATCGACCCCGACCAGCTCAGTTCGATGTTTGCCATGGAGGAGAGCGGCTCCTGGGTGGCCACACTGCTGGGTGAGATTGGCTCGCTGTTTATGCAGGGCAGTATCGTCGCGCTGCTGGTGATTTTCATGCTGTTCGAGACGCTGAATTTTCGCGATAAGGTGTCCCGGGCGCTTGAAAATCCGGCACCGAGCTTGGAGCGGTTTAGTGAATTTAGCCTAACGCTAAAACGCTACTTGGCGGTTAAAACCGTGATTAGTTTGGCAACCGGTGTGTTGGTCTGGCTCTCGTGCCTGCTGGTGGGCGTTGAGTTTCCGCTGCTGTGGGGCGTATTGGCATTTGCGCTTAACTTTATTCCTAATATTGGCTCGGCGTTGGCTGCGATTCCGCCGGTACTGCTGCTGTTGGTTTCTCAGGATGGCGGTGTGCTGCAGGCGTTTCTGTTGGCATCGGCGTACTTGGTCATCAACTTTATTTTGGGCAATTTGATTGAGCCTAGAGTGATGGGGCAGGCGCTGGGGTTATCCACCTTTGTGGCGTTTCTTTCACTGGTGGTGTGGGGGTGGGTCTTTGGCGCGGCGGGCATGCTGCTGTCGGTGGTGCTAACGATGACGCTAAAGATTGCTCTGGATAGCCACCCTCAAACGCGCTGGATAGCCCATCTATTAGGGCCGGGTAAGCAGCGTAATGTACAGATGAGACGCCCTGGAGACGCGCGTCGGCCGCCTTGGAAGCGGGGTGAGTGGGCGAAGCGAGAAGAAAGCGACGCTTAGGCAGGCAATGCCAATAAGAGCAGAGATACCGCTGGCAGTGCCAGCGGTAACGTTACCAGCTTAGGCGTTTTGGTCGATAAACTGGGTCAACTGCGACTTAGATTGCGCACCAACCAGTGAAGCGACTTTAGTGCCGGATTTAAACAGCATGACGGTGGGTACACCGCGGACGCCTTGTTCTGCGGCAATTTCAGGTGCATCGTCAACATTCACACTGACGACTTTCAGGTTATCGCCACGCTCAGCGGCCACTTCATCAACAACAGGTGCCATGACTTTACACGGGCCGCACCAGGGGGCCCAGAACTTCAGCAGGACAGGCTGTTCGGCGTTGAGGACTTCTTGCTCAAAATTGGCGTTGGTGACATCAACATTGTTAGCCATTTGCTTCTCCCGTTTGCGTTGCTCTTGCTGTTTCGTTGCCTCAAGTGGAGCAACGGTCATTACGCGATATATTAGCGCATTTTTACCGCGTCAAGGTGCCAGATGTTAGCGGGCGAGAAGGGTGCTGGCAAATTCCTGATGCGATTTGTCGTTAAATAGAAAAAATTAATAGATGTTCATAGTCTCTATTTTTTATATTATAAGTGAATTACGAGGCGTTTTTTTATTCAAAAATGTGCTCATTGAGCCATGAAATTGAGCCACGAAACCGCGCGCTTGGCTAAGCACACAGTGGCAGCGTGAGGATGCGCTTTTACGTGCTTCCTGCATAGATTATAGGGTGAGGATATGAAGCTACAGCAACTTCGCTATATCTGGGAAGTCAATCGACACAACCTGAACGTCTCGGCAACGGCGCAGAGTTTGTTTACCTCTCAACCGGGTATCTCAAAGCAGATTCGTTTGCTGGAGGATGAGCTAGGCGTTGAAATCTTTGCTCGCAGTGGCAAACATTTAACCCGCGTCACTCCTGCTGGGCAGTCGATTATCGAGCTAGCAGGCCAGGTACTTAAGCTGACCGAAAATATCAAGCAGGTGGCGCAAGAGCATAGCGACGAGCGCCGCGGGAGCCTGGCGATTGCCACGACCCATACTCAGGCTCGCTATGCGCTGCCGCCGATTATCAGTGAATTTACTCTGAAATACCCCGAAGTGGCGCTGCATATGCAGCAAGGCACGCCTAAGCAGATTGCCCAGATGGTGAGCGAAGGGCTGGCAGATTTTGCTATTGCGACGGAGTCATTAGAGCTATTTACCGATTTAGTGCTGCTGCCGTGCTACCGCTGGAACCGTTGCGTACTAGTGCCCAAAGAGCACCCACTGGCAGCGCTGGATGGCCCGCTAACGCTTGAGGCCCTGGCCGAGCATCCGCTGGTGACTTACGTGTTCGGGTTTACCGGGCGTTCACAGTTAGACGATGCATTCAAAGCGAAGGGCTTAACACCCAATGTGGTACTAACCGCTGCCGATGCCGATGTGATCAAGACTTACGTTCGCCTAGGTATGGGCGTTGGCATTGTCGCTCACATGGCCGTAGATCCGGTGCTAGATAGTGACCTAGTGGCTCTGGATGCCAGCCATTTATTTGCCAGCTCCACCACTAAAATCGGCATTCGGCGTGGCACCTTTATGCGCGGCTACATGTACGACTTCCTGGCTCGCTTTGCGCCTCACTTAACCCGTGACCGGGTGGACGAAGCACTCATGGCCGGGCCGCGCTTTGAGCAAGCGCTGTTTGAGGGTGTAGAACTGCCCGAGTATTAAGTGCTATTTCATTTTAAGCCCAGGCGGGAAGCCTGGGCGTCGTGCTGGGTATTGGTAGCTTTATTGGTAGCTTAGTGCTGAAGGTGTAGCCCGCATTCGCGTTTCTCTTCTACCTTGGTGGGGTCAAAGTAGTCGAAGTTGTTGGGTAGGTCGTGGGCCTCTAAGTAGTAGTACATATCTTTAGCGGTCCACTGCAGCAGTGGGGCGACTTTTAGTAAGCCGTCGCTATTGCGGCTAACCACCTGCATTTTAGCCCGTTCGGGCGTGTCTTCGGCACGTAGCGCGGTAAACCACACATCGGGTTGCATCTCGCGTAGTGCGCGCTCAAATGGTTCAAGCTTCACTTCTTGAGTAAAGGCATCATGGCGCGGGTCATCAATGCCGGGCATGGGACCTTCCAGCGCTTCGCGGTGGGCGCGAGTGCGCTTTGGTAAAAAGCTGACAATGTTTAAGTTGAGGCGCTGGATCAGCGCATCGGCGAACTGGTAAGTCGCCTCGGTGTTGTAACCGCTATCCATCCAGACAATGGGGATATCAGGGCGTACTTGCGTCACCATATGCAGAATGACCGCTTCGAAGGGGCGGAAGTTGGTGGTGCAGATAGGGCGTTCGCCCTGGCTGAACGCCCACTCAATCAGTTCTTGAGGGTTGTTGGCAAAGTCGCGATTAATCTGTTCAAGCGTTGAGGACATGCGGCCTCCTAAGTGAAAAAGTGTGCAATGCCCCTAGGCTACCAAAGGCGGGGGGCTTCTCCCCAATACCGTTTGGTTAGGCTTTTATATTTCTTTTTGATGTAAGAACGTTGATCGCTTATTCCAAAGCGTCTATTAAGTGGCGGATCTTATCCAGCGTTTCGGTGTACTCTTCATCTGCTTTTGAATCCGCCACCAGCCCGCCGCCACCCCACACGTGGAGAGCGCCATCGTCAGCCACCATTGTGCGTATGGCAATGGAGGTGTCCATGCTGCCGCGAACATCGATATAACCCAGGCTGCCGCAGTAAACGCTGCGCTGGCAGGGTTCCAGCTCATCAATAATCTGCATCGCCCGTATTTTTGGCGCGCCGGTAATCGAGCCGCCAGGAAACGCGGCGGTGAGCAGCGAAAGCGGTGAGTGCTGGGCAGCAAGTTGGCCCTGTACCACGCTGACTAAATGGTGCACGTTGGGATAGCTCTCAAGCTGGCACAGCTGCGGCACGCGAATAGAGCCAGGTGTGCATACGCGCCCTAGGTCATTACGCAGCAAGTCCACAATCATCACGTTCTCCGCGCGATCTTTAGTACTGCTGAGCAGCTCGTCCGACAGGGCACGATCCTCTTCTGGGGTTCTTCCTCGTGGGCGGGTGCCTTTTATCGGGCGGGTTTCCACCAAGCCGTCACGGCACTGGATAAAGCGCTCAGGGGAGAGTGATAAAACAGCTTGGCTACCCCATGCCATAAAGCCTGAAAAGGGCGTAGGCGTTGCTTCACGCAGTTTAAGGTATGCCTGCCACTCGTCTCCTTGATAGCGGGCCGAAAAGCGCTGGGCCAAATTGATTTGGTAGCAGTCCCCCGCAAGGATATAGCGCTGTACCGCCGCAAAACGCTCGGTATATTCTGCCTGGCTAAGTTCGGCTATAAACGGCTGTGTGAGCCGAAAGGCGTGGCTAGGTGTTGCTGGTTCGTTTAACCACTCCATTGCCTGCTTGCGCCGCTGTTCGCTGCCTACCAGCCACGCTTGTTCGGTGACGTGGTCAAATGTGATACACCAATCAAACAGCCCTAAACGCGCTAAAGGTAACTGGGTGACGGGCGGGTGCTGGCTGGGTATGTCTGCATGGTTGCGGCCAAGGTCATAGCTCCAGTAACCCATCAGGCCACCTAAAAAGGGGAGCTCGCTCTTGAGGTTGGCTGTGGGTAGCTGCTCTAAAAGCCACTGCTGCTGTGCATGGCTGTTGCCCATCAACGATGGGGGGAGTGTCAGCGTGTCAGACTCAAACGCTGTGTGGCCATCTGGCGATATTTTTAGCGTAGCGAGGGGGTCACTGCTAAGGATGTCGTAACGCCCGGTTGTGGCCTTCGGACGGCCGCTATCGAGCAACACCGCACCGGGGCGTTGCCTGAGTTTGGCAAACAGTGCCAAAGGGTCGGAAGAGTAGGGCAGGGCTGTAATCGTCAACGCCGTTGTCATGAAGCAAACGCCAGGCCAGTGAGGGCGCCATATTTTATAGGTCGTACCACCATCGCACCAGCAGAAGCCATCGACGACTTTCTCACGCTTGAGGTGCGAGCTATTCTAATTTATTTGATTGTTGACAGTTGCTTCCCGGGTCCATACCCGCTTGCAACGAAAGACGTATAAAAACGCCTATTTTGCATGGTTGACGAGGGAAATAGAGAGGGATAAAGTTCCTCTATTCCTTGATTGTCGACAATAAGCCATGACGTTACTTGCTACAACCTCCTCGCCTTCCGATGAAGCCTCGTCCGAGCCGGTCTCACCTGAGGTGCGTACGCTCGCAGAGCGCGTGTTTCATCAGCTGCAAAGCGCCATTGTGCGCGGCGAGCTAGCGCCAGGCAGTAAAATTACCGAGCCAGGGCTATCCAAAACCTACGGTATCTCCCGTGGGCCGCTGCGTGAAGCCATGCGACGCCTGGAAGCTCACCGCTTGATTGAACGCGTGCCCCACGTGGGCGCGCGGGTGGTCAAACTCTCCATGAAAGAGCTGCTGGAGCTCTTCGACGTACGCGAAGCCTTAGAGAGCATGGCTGCCCGCTTGGCCGCCGAGCATATGTCGCCTGAGGAGATTCAGGGCTTACGCGATGTACTGGCGGTGCATGAAAGCCAGGGCGACTTAAAGCGCGGTGAAGCCTATTACCAGCGTGAAGGCGACCTGGATTTCCATTATTGCATTGTTCAAGGCAGCCACAACAAGATGCTGATGAACCTGCTTTGCGATGACCTTTACTACCTAGTGCGCCTCTATCGTACCCAGTTTAGCGCCAGCGGTACGCGCCCCCAGCGGGCATTTGTAGAACACCACCGTATTGTGGACGCTATTGAAGCCGGTGACGCTGAGCTTGCCGAGCTATTGATGCGCCGCCATGTCAGCGCTTCTCGTGCCAATGTCGCTGACCGCTATGCCGCCATTCTCGAACAACAATCAACAACATCTGCCGACTAAAGGAGCTAACGCCCATGTCTACGACACCATCATCCAAGCTTACCCCTGGGGCACGGTTTCGTGCCGCGCTTGAAGCCAATCGCCCGCTGCCGATTTTAGGCACCATCAACGCCTATACGGCCATGATGGCTGAGCGTGTAGGCCATCAAGCCATTTATCTTTCGGGTGGTGGTGTGGCGAATGCATCGTTTGGCCTGCCGGATCTAGGTATGACCACCATGAACGACGTAGTGGAAGATGCACACCGCATCTGTGGCGCCACTGAGTTGCCGCTGCTGGTGGATATCGATACAGGGTGGGGCGGTGCGTTTAATATTGCCCGCACTGTGAAAGAGATGCAGCGGGCAGGCGTGGCGGCTGTTCACTTGGAAGACCAAGTAGCGCAAAAGCGCTGCGGCCACCGGCCGAACAAAGCCATTGTCTCGCAGCAGGAAATGGTAGACCGCATCAAAGCCGCCGCCGATGCCAAGCTGGACCCCGATTTCTACCTCATCGCACGCACCGATGCGTTCCAAAAAGAGGGGCTGGACGCTGCCATCGAGCGGGCGAACGCCTGCGTGGAAGCAGGTGCCGACGCTATCTTTGCCGAAGCGGTACATACGCTGGATGACTATAAGGCATTCTGCCAGCGAGTAAATGCTCCCATTTTGGCCAACATTACCGAGTTCGGCGCGACGCCGCTGTTTAGCCAGCAGGAGCTGGGTGAAGTGGGTTGCCGCATGGTGCTCTACCCGCTCTCGGCGTTCCGGGCCATGAATGCCGCCGCGTTGAAGGTGTACCAGAGCATTCTAGATAACGGTCATCAACGTGAGGTGGTCGACACCATGCAGACCCGCGATGAGCTGTACGACTTTTTGAATTACCACGACTTTGAGCAAAAGCTTGACGCGCTGTTTGCCGAGCAAAAAGACGTTTAACGAAAGCGAGCTCTTTAGCTAACAGCGCTAATTTACTAACAACACTTATAAAACTAATAAGTACGTCAGGAGAGATAACATGGCTGATAAACCGCTAGCAGGCGCAGGACTTCGGGGGCAGAGCGCAGGTGCGACGGCCCTATGTACCGTGGGTAAAACCGGTTCCGGCCTCACCTATCGCGGCTTTGATATTAAGGAGCTGGCTGAAAAAGCCAAATTTGAAGAAGTCGCCTACCTGCTGTTGAAAGGCAAACTGCCCAACCAGGCGGAGCTTGACCACTACATTGCCAAGCTAAAAGGCCTGCGTGGCCTGCCTGATGCGCTGAAAACCGTGCTGGAGCAGATTCCCAAAGACGCTCACCCGATGGACGTGATGCGTACGGGGGCCTCCATGCTGGGTAACCTGGAAACCGAGGAGAGCTTTGACGAGCAGCAGGACGTGGCGGATCGCCTGCTGGCGGTGCTGCCCTCGATTATTTGCTACTGGTATCGCTTCAGCCATGACGGCGTGCGTATTGATACCGAAACTGATGATGCCTCGGTAGGTGGCCACTTCCTACATATGCTGCGCGGCGAGCCAGCCTCTGAGCTTCATGCTCACGTGATGAACGTCTCGCTGATTCTCTATGCCGAGCACGAGTTCAATGCTTCAACTTTCACCGCTCGGGTATGCGCTTCTACGCTTTCCGATATGCACTCTTGTATCACCGGCGCGATTGGCTCGCTGCGCGGCCCTTTGCATGGCGGTGCCAACGAAGCTGCCATGGCGATGATCGAGAACTGGGCATCGCCAGAGGAAGCAGAGCGGGAAATGCTCGGTATGTTGGAGCGTAAAGAGAAGATCATGGGCTTTGGTCACGCCATCTATCGTGAGTCGGACCCGCGCAACGCTATTATCAAAGAGTGGTCCAAAAAGTTAGCTGAAGATGTAGGCGACACGGTGCTCTATCCGGTGTCGGTACGCTGTGAAGAGGTAATGTGGCGGGAGAAGAAGCTGTTCTGTAATGCGGACTTCTTCCATGCCAGCGCTTACCACTTCATGGATATCCCGACCAAGCTGTTTACACCGATTTTCGTGATGTCCCGGGTGACTGGCTGGGCAGCGCATGTGTTCGAGCAGCGTGCCAACAACCGCATTATTCGCCCCAGCGCCGATTATATCGGTCCTGAGAAGAGCGAATGGGTACCCATCGAAGCGCGTGACTGATCGGTTGCGTGGTGACTAAGTGAGAGGCGTTATGAACACGAATTATCGCAAGCCGCTACCGGGCGTTCTGGTAGAGGGCGAGCCGGTAGAGTTCTTCGATGCACGCCAAGCGGTCGAGGATATCCAGCACGGCGCCTATGCCAAACTGCCCTACACCTCGCGCGTATTGGCCGAACAGCTGGTACGTCGCTGTGACCCGGAGCTGCTCACTGATGCTCTAAAACAGCTCATTGAGCGCAAGCAGGATTTAGATTTTCCCTGGTACCCGGCGCGGGTGGTATGTCACGACATTCTTGGCCAAACCGCGCTGGTAGATTTAGCTGGCCTGCGTGATGCCATTGCCGATAAAGGCGGTGACCCGGCCAAGGTCAACCCGGTTGTGCCCACTCAGCTTATCGTCGACCACTCGCTGGCCGTCGAACATGCGGGCTTTGAGAAGGACGCTTTCGAGAAAAACCGCCAAGTGGAAGATCGTCGTAACGACGACCGCTTCCACTTTATTAACTGGACCAAGCTGGCGTTTGAAAACGTCGACGTGATTCCTCCCGGCAACGGCATCATGCACCAGATCAACCTGGAGAAGATGTCCCCAGTGGTGCAGTGCCGCCCTGATGAGCAGGGCGTGCGTATTGCCTATCCAGATACATGTGTGGGTACCGACAGCCATACGCCCATGGTAGATGCGCTCGGGGTAATCTCTGTGGGAGTGGGTGGTTTAGAGGCAGAGAGCGTCATGCTTGGTCGCGCCTCCATGATGCGCCTGCCGGATATTGTCGGGGTCGAGCTTACCGGCAAACTACAGCCGGGGATTACCGGCACGGATATGGTGCTGGCGATTACCGAGTTTCTGCGTAAAGAGCGCGTAGTGGGCGCTTACTTAGAGTTCTACGGCGAAGGCGCTGACGCGCTGACCGTGGGCGACCGCGCCACGATTTCCAATATGACGCCGGAGTATGGTGCTACGGCGGCGATGTTCTACATCGATAACCAAACCATTGAGTATCTCAAGCTCACTGGGCGTGAAGATGAGCAAGTCGCGCTGGTGGAAGCGTATGCCAAGCATACTGGGCTATGGGCAGATGATCTCAAGAGTGCCTATTACGAACGGGTATTGACGTTTGATCTCTCAAGCGTGGAGCGCACGTTGGCTGGCCCTTCTAACCCCCATGCCCACCTGCCTACTTCCGAGCTGGCAAAGCGGGGTATCGCCATCGACTTGGATAAAGCCCAGGCCGATGAGCAGGCAGGCAGAATGCCGGATGGTGCGGTGATTATTGCCGCCATCACCAGCTGCACCAACACGTCTAACCCGCGCAATATGGTGGCGGCTGGGTTGATTGCTCGCAACGCCAACCGGTTAGGGCTGACCCGCAAACCGTGGGTGAAGTCGTCGCTGGCCCCTGGCTCCAAAACCGTCAAGATGTACTTAGAAGAAGCGCACTTGATGGATGAGTTGGAAAACCTCGGCTTTGGTGTGGTGGCCTACGCCTGTACCACCTGTAACGGGATGTCTGGCGCGCTGGAGCCGCACATCCAGCAGGAAATCATTGACCGCGACCTGTACGCCACGGCAGTGCTGTCCGGCAACCGTAACTTCGATGGGCGTATTCACCCCTACGCCAAGCAGGCATTTTTGGCCTCACCGCCGTTGGTTGTGGCGTATGCCATTGCGGGCACCATTCGCTTTGATATCGAAAAAGACGTGCTGGGGTATGACACGCAGGGTAATCCGGTCACCCTCAAGGATATCTGGCCCGACGATAGCGAAATCGATGCTATCGTGAAGTCGGCGGTGAAGCCCGAGCAGTTCCGCCAAACCTATATCCCGATGTTCGATCTGGATAAAAGTGCGCGTACGCAGGTAAGCCCGCTCTACGAATGGCGGCCCCAGAGCACCTACATTCGCCGCCCGCCCTACTGGGAAGGCAACATGGCTAAAGAGCGTGGGCTGAAGGGCATGCGCCCGCTGGCGATTCTGCCGGACAACATCACCACCGACCACCTTTCGCCTTCCAATGCCATCATGCTCGATAGCGCGGCGGGGGAGTACCTGCACAAAATGGGCCTGCCGGAGGAGGACTTTAACTCCTACGCCACCCATCGCGGGGATCACCTGACCGCCCAGCGGGCAACGTTGGCGAACCCGAAACTGTTCAACGAAATGGTCCACGACGAGCAGGGCAAGGTGCTGCAGGGGTCGCTGGCGCGGATCGAGCCGGAGGGCAAGGTGACCCGCATGTGGGAAGCCATCGAGACCTACATGGCCCGCAAGCAGCCGCTGATCATTATCGCCGGTGCGGATTATGGCCAAGGCTCGTCTCGTGACTGGGCCGCCAAAGGCGTCGCGCTCGCAGGGGTGGAAGCCATTGTCGCCGAAGGCTTCGAGCGCATTCACCGCACGAACCTGATCGGTATGGGTGTTATGCCGCTGCAGTTCGAGGAAGGGACCACGCGGAAAACCCTAGAGTTGGACGGCACGGAGGTCTTCGATGTGGAAGGCACGCCTGAACCCCGCGCCATGCTCACGCTGGTTATCCACCGCACTAGCGGCAGCACCGAGCGCGTGCCAGTGGTTTGCCGATTGGATACGGCCGAAGAAGTGACCATCTATTCAGCCGGTGGCGTGCTGCAGCGGTTTGCCCAGGACTTTTTGGAATCCTCCGTTGCCTAGTGGTCTCAGCGCAATGGTAAGGGTGTGATTGATAGTGAATAGCCTGGCAGTTGCCAGGCTATTTTTTAAGAGGTGCGTCATGGCTCATAAAGCACAAATCGGTATTCCCGCCACCTATATGCGGGGCGGCACCAGTAAGGGGGTGTTTTTCACTCTGGGCGACCTACCCCCCGCCGCTCAGGTGCCCGGTGAGGCGCGGGATAAGCTACTGCTGCGGGTGATAGGCAGCCCCGACCCTTATGAAAAACAAATTGATGGCATGGGGGGCGCCACTTCCAGTACCAGCAAAACGGTGATTCTCTCGAAGAGTGACTCGCCCGATCACGATGTGGATTACCTATTCGGCCAAGTCTCCATCGATAAGCCCTTTGTGGATTGGAGCGGCAACTGCGGCAACCTATCCGCGGCGGTGGGGCCTTACGCTATCGCCAATGGTTTAGTTGACCCTGCCAAGGTGCCGCAAAACGGCATCGCAGAAGTACGTATTTGGCAGGTCAATATTCAGAAAACCATTGTTGCCCAAGTGCCCATAACTGATGGTGAGGTGCAAGAAACCGGTGATTTTGAGTTGGATGGCGTGACCTTTCCAGCGGCAGAAATCCCCGTCGCGTTTATGGACCCTGCTGATGGCGAGGGCGCTATTTTTCCCACCGGTAACGTGGTCGATGACCTAGAGGTGCCGGGTGTTGGTGTGCTGAAAGCAACGCTGATTAATGCAGGCATTCCAACGGTGTTCGTCAATGCTGAGGCGCTGGGCTACACCGGGTGTGAACTGCAAGAAGCGATTAATGGGAATGCCAAGGCGCTGGAGATGTTCGAAACGATTCGCGCCCACGGTGCTGTCCGCATGGGATTGATTAACCATGTGGAGGAGGCCGCCAGCCGTCAGCATACCCCCAAAGTGGCCTTTGTGGCCCCCGCGGCTAGCTATACGGCATCGAGTGGGAAAGCCGTCAATGCTGAAGATATTGACTTGGTGGTGCGGGCGCTCTCGATGGGCAAGCTACACCACGCCATGATGGGCACGGCGGCGGTCGCTATTGGCGCGGCAGCGGCGATTCAGGGCACGTTGGTGAATTTAGCGGCCGGTGGCATTGAGCGTGAAGCGGTGACGTTTGGCCATCCTTCAGGGTCACTTCGGGTTGGGGCGAAAGCCAGCCTGGTAGACGGGCGCTGGCAGATTGATCAGGCGGTAATGAGCCGCAGTGCACGAGTGTTAATGGAAGGGCGAGTGCGAGTGCCCGGCGATACAATTTAAGCGGCTTGTCAGCACTGCCACCGCCGATGTGTAACCGTGCGGTGGCATGTGGTGGGTTGCTTTTTAAATTTACTCTTCAAATTTGATTTGATCACGCATACGGTCAACGGTGGCTGGCCCAATGCCGTTCACGCGGGTCAGATCATCGGCATTTTCAAAGGCACCGTTGGCTTCGCGCTCTTCAATAATCGCTGTCGCGCGGCTTGGGCCAATACCGGGCAGCTCAGCAAGCAGTTCCTCATCGGCACTGTTGACGTTAATCGGCGCAATGGCTTGAGCCATCGCTGTTCCTGATAGGCCAAGGCTGAGGCTAATAAGTAGTGCGGCTGCGATACGCTTAAACGTTGTCTGCATCGTTAACATCCTTCTGTTTTTTCCATTGAGCCAGTCGCGTACTCAGCACGAAAGGCCATGAGCGCAGCGATAGGAGTGAAGCTTTATTCGCCGCCTTAGTTGAAATTAGCATTTAGAACAGTGAATGCTGTAAGTCATCGACGATGGTTTTTGTAAGCCTTTTGCTACAGGGAAATGGCCAATCGCTTACACTGCAAGCTCTGTGGGGCTGGTACACTAATCAATACCCATCGCGTCAATGGCGCAATTTCCCTTTAAGCGTTCACGAACACGGAGTAAGCGCGTGTCCACCGATTCCCCACTGATTATTGCCCTGGATTACCCTTCGCTTGATGCAGCTCTGTGCATGGCAGACCAGCTTGACCCTACTCGGTGCCGTCTCAAAGTCGGTAAAGAGCTGTTTACGCGAAGTGGCCCTGCCGTACTGGAAGCGCTCCATGGACGTGGTTTCGATGTGTTCCTGGATCTTAAATTTCACGATATTCCTAATACCGTGGCCAGTGCTGTTCAGGCGGCGGCAGAGCAGGGTGTTTGGATGGTAAACGTTCACGCCTCTGGCGGGCGCAAAATGATGGAGGCAGCGGCAAAGCGCTTATCCGACCATCAGCTTACTACGCACTTAATTGCGGTCACGGTGCTGACTAGCATGCAGGCGGAAGACTTGGCGGATGTGGGCATTACTGCAAGCCCTGCTGAGCACGTCATGCGCTTGGCAGCCCTGGCCCAGCAAAGCGGATTAGACGGCGTGGTGTGCTCGGCGCAGGAGGCGGCGCAGATCGAGGCGCAGTGCGGCAGCGCATTCTTAAAAGTAACGCCCGGTATTCGTCCTAGCTTTGCGGCGGCGAACGATCAACAGCGCATCATGACGCCTGCTGACGCAATGCAGGCGGGTAGCACGCATTTAGTGGTAGGTCGTCCGGTCACGCAAGCAGAAGACCCTATGGCAGCATTAGCGGCTATTGAGGCCGAGCTGGTAGGTGGGCAATAGCTATTCGCCCTCGACGCCGGTAATTGGTTTAATAGTGCCCCAGCGGCGGCAGCTGGGGCACTGCCAAGCCAGGCTGTCGCTACTAAACCCACAGCGGCGGCAGCGATGGCGGGGGCGTCCCTTCAGCAGGGCATCGGTATGGTGTTTTAGTAAGAGGAGTCGGGTATCCGGTGTGGCTTTACCAGCGAGCCGTTCACTTTCCAGGTAGAGATCAACTAGGTAATCAAGCCCTCCTAGGCTGGGCGCTTCACTCAGCCACTCGCCGGTTCGCTCGATAGCGCTGTCTACTCCATCTCTTTGATGAACGAGTTCCCCTAGCGTCACAATGACGCTGGTATACGGCGCTTGGCCTAGTAGTTTATACAGGTGGCTTTCCAGGCCGGGTAAGTTGTTATTGCGGGTATAAGCGCGCTGGAGCGCTGGTAGCATGGTCGGTACGTGAGCGATATCCTGCTGGGGTATATGATTAAGCCGCTCGATAGCTTTTGCATAGTGACCATTATCCATCTCTAATTCAGCCAGCATTAAGGTGGCGCGAATACAGCGCTCATCCAACTGGAGCGCTTTTTTAAGGTGCTTACGCGCCATTGCGCGGCTAGATTGATCAATTTCCTGTTGGGCAAGTTCACAGAGCCAGTGTGATGCAGGGCGGCGCATGGCGGGTTGCTGCTTAATCAGCGGTTGAACAACGTCTAGCGCGTCTTGCCACTCTTTTTCTCGCTCAAGTAAATCAATCAGCAGCCGCTTCGCTTCTAGACGGAGCGCTTCGTTCACCGAGTGTTCTAGCAGGCTGCGCAGTAGCCGCTGGGCTCGGTCGTGCACACCCAAGGCGATAAAGTCGCGGGCGAGCTCAAGCTGAATGATTTCATTAGTCGTGGTAGAGAGTGCTGGGCGGGCTAGCAGGTTTTGATGAATGCTAACGGCTTTATCTGCTTCACCGCGGGCACGGAAAAGCTTGCCAAGGGCAATATGAGTATCAATGGTGTCGCTATTAACATCCAATGCATGGATAAAGGTGTTAATCGCTTCGTCGGGCTGCTCGTTCAGCAGATAGTTCAGCCCGACGAAGTATTCCCGTGATAAGCCGGGAGTACGCGAGGCGGGGGAGTGCTGCTGGCGGCGGTAGGCGTAACGGATGCCTAGGCCAAAGCCGATGGCAATGGCTGCCAAGAGTACGCCTAGCAGCACAGCATCATGCATTTACGCCAGTTCCTTCAACCCCTGAGTGCGTAACCGGTCTAGCTCTTTGCGCTGCTGTTTATTGTGACGCTCACTGCGGGTAAGCCGTGCTTTCAGGCGAACATAAACACCCAGCATGGCCAGCATGCCGACAATGACGCCCACCGCTAGGGTGGCTAGTAGCCATACGGAGAGTGATACGGCAGGCAGTTCAGCCCAAATTAGGTTTAAGGCAATGGCTTGCTGGTTATTCACAGCAAACAGAATGCCCACCAGCATCACTACCAATAAAATGACGGCCAGAATCAGCCCTTTGATCCAACGCATGAGAGTTTCCTAATCAGTGACGTTCACGATGATGCTATTGTGTCTGAGTCTGGGCGCGACGTCATCCCGCAGAAGGTCGGATGGCGCTATTAACTCGCTTTAGTAACCTAAAGCGCGGCTCGCATCGACTTGTTCGCGCAGCTCCTTGCCCGGTTTAAAGTGCGGTACGTATTTGCCGTCTAAATCTACCGGGTCGCCGGTTTTAGGATTACGCCCCGTGCGCGGCTTGCGATAATGAAGCGAAAAGCTGCCAAAACCACGGATCTCTACTCGTCCTCCAGTGGCGAGAGCATCGGTCATATCATCTAGGATAATACGCACCGCTGTTTCGACATCCTTGGCGGATAGCTCCGGTTGACGCATCGCAATTTGTTCGATTAGTTCAGACTTGGTCATCGGTTGGCTCCCTGCGTTTAAAGGCCGTAATGCACATGCGACCTCGATAACTTTGAAATCAGCATACTGCGCATAACCGCATAAAACAATTCAGATAAAACAAGGTACTAGGCAAGTTAGTACGAAGCTGATTAACAGCATAGGCGAAGCTTGGCCCTGGCGCGACCCCACAGCTTCGGTATACTGGCTTTTCATTTTCATCTACTCGGAGAGGCTGACGTTGAGCGACGATACTTCCCCCGCCGCTGTGCTTCGTAAGCGGCTTTACTGGCACTCCCGGCGCGGTATGTGGGAGCTGGATCTGCTGTTAATTCCCTTTTTAGAAAAACGCTTCGACACGCTGAGCGAAGAGGAGCAGTTGACGTATCAGCGTTTGATTGAAGAAGAGGATCAAGATTTGTTCGTTTGGCTGATGCATCGTGAGTGGCCTGAAGACCCTGACTTGCGCCATCTTGTGCAAATGATCGTTGAGCATGCTGAAACCACCGATAACACTGCTTATCGCACGCTCTAAGCTGGCAGGCGGGCTTTGCGGGGCGTTGGTGCTGGGGCTGGCGATATTAGCAGGTTGGGCGATAGGCCATTGGTTAGGGGGATTAACGCTAAGCATTGGGATGGCGCTGGTGTATGGCTCCTATAGTGCGCAGCCATGTGGGGCGCTGCAGCTCACCAAGAACGGCAGCCAGATAGAGGGATGCTGGTTGCTAGCCACTGGAGAGGCGGGGCCGACATTAGGAGTTAGCTGTGACTATCTAGGGCCTTGGCTAGTAGGGCTTCGTATGGGATCACAGCGTCTCTGGTTATGGCCAGACAGTCTCCCAGGTGACAGTCAGCGCGCCCTGCGCCGATGTTTCCATCGGCCTGGTCGATAGTTTGGCAGGGCGTTAGTGCGGAAGCCCTGCTAAACGCAAACTATCTAGTGTCAGTTGAGAAGGGGCGGAGGTGGCCTGATGTTCTGGCCAGTCAATAGAGTAATGCAAGCCCCGAGACTCGTGGCGTTGAGAGGCGGCCAGCACAGTGAGTTGAGCAAGCATAATGGCTTGCCTTAGTCGCATACTTTCTGGGTGCGACATCGCTTTATCTAGCTTTTCCAATTCTTTTTTGATTTCTGCCAGTGCTTCACTGGCGGTAGCAAGGCCTTGGTCGCTTCTTACTATCGATACGTATTGACTCATGACGCTGCGCATCTTAAAGCGGAGCTTTCTAAGTGCCTCTAGTTCCACGTTAATGTTGGGCTGGATGATAGGTGCTTGATGATCATCCCCTGTATTCAGCGGCTCATTGGGTGGCGAGGGCAAGGAGAGCAGATGCCGGGCGCAGCTACGCGCATAAACCAAACACTCAAGCAGCGAATTGCTAGCCATACGGTTTGCGCCGTGGAGGCCGGTGTAGGCCGTTTCGCCAATGGCATAAAGGTTGGCAACGTCGGTAGCGCCAGCGTGGTCGGTAGCGACGCCGCCACAGCTATAATGGGCGGCGGGCACAACGGGGATCGGTTGGCGCGTAATATCCATTCCCCGCGAGGCGCAATGAGCCAAAATTGTAGGGAAGTGATGGCGTATAGAGGCTTCCCCTAAGTGGCGTATATCTAGCCAGACGTGCCCCAGCGTGCCTTGCTGAATCTGTGCATCAATGGCTCTGGCCACCACATCTCTAGGCGCTAGCTCGGCACGTGGATCGAGGTCGGGCATAAAACGATGGCCAGCTTCGTTAAGCAGGTGGCCGCCTTCACCGCGCACCGCCTCGCTAATCAGAAAGGCTGGGCCATCCGGGTCGAATAGGCAGGTAGGGTGAAACTGCTGAAACTCAAGATTGGCAAGCGTTGCTCCCAGCTCAGCCGCCATCATCATACCTTCGCCGCTGCTGGGTGCTGGGGTGGTGGTGTGCCGGTATAACCCGCTTGCGCCGCCGGTAGCGAGAACGGTGTGATGGGCATAAAACGCTTGTAGGCGCTGCTCGCTATCGACACCTTGGGTGCCAATGCAGTGGCCCTCAGCGTTACTCAGCAGGGTGAGAATGGTCAGGTCGCTGCGCTGAGTAATGCCAGGGTGGGCGGAGACTTTATTGACCAAGGTTTCAACTACCGCACGACCGGTGGCGTCATCGGCATGAATAATGCGTCGCGCGTTGTGCCCACCTTCTCGGGTCAGGTGGTAGGGGTAGCGGGCACTTGGGTCCGGGTCGGGCGTAAACGGCACACCGTTGTCAATGAGCCATTGAATCGCCTCAGGACCATGGGTGACGGTAAAACGAACGGCGTCTTCATCGCATAGTCCATCGCCAGCGATGAGGGTATCGCGTACATGGTCGTCGAGATTGTCATCCGGAGAGAGCACTGCCGCAATGCCGCCCTGTGCCCAGCGGCTGGCTCCTTGATCATCCAGTGCCGGACGTACCAGCGTGACTGACAAGTGGTCAGCAACTTCTAGCGCTAGGGTGAGGCCGGCGACGCCGCCGCCGATAATAAGTAGGTCGGTTGTTGGCGTGCTCATAGGGGCCCGCTCCTTCTTTTTGCTATCAAAAGCCGCGCGCAACACGCTTTCACAGGGAGGATGGCATCATAGCGTGACCACTGGCGCTTAGCGATGGTGTAGGCAAAAAAGTGAAAGGTAACTGATCGGGTGGGCGTTAAACACAAAAAAGCCGCGTAGATCAGAAGATCTCGCAGCGTCATGTTCTTACTAACAATTCATGGTGCCCGGAGCCGGACTTGAACCGGCACGGAGTTGCCTCCGAGAGATTTTAAGTCTCTTGCGTCTACCAATTTCGCCATCCGGGCAGTGTATCGGCGCTTTAGCAGCAATCGCTACACTGACAATGGAGGCTGGAGTCGGAATCGAACCGGCGTACACGGAGTTGCAGTCCGCTGCATAACCACTCTGCCATCCAGCCTAACAAGTCATTGGTGTTAACCAAATGGAGCGGGAAAAGAGATTCGAACTCTCGACCCTCGCCTTGGCAAGGCGATGCTCTACCACTGAGCTATTCCCGCTCGACTCGAGGGCGAATTATACGCATCGCTGCGCGCTTGTCAAACAATCAATTTATCAACGGGTTCAAAGAGCTACTGTGCTGCTGACATTTATGCTGCCTACATTGAGCGACTAAGGTGCGGCCAAGCAGCTTTTAGATACTGAGCCATTGACCAAAGCGTGAGAGCAGCGGCAGCGTACAGAACAACCACGCCCAGTAGCGCGATTTCGTGCCCTGGCGGGAAGGCCAGCAGCACCAGAATGGCGACCATCTGCAGCGTGGTTTTTAGTTTGCCAACCCAAGAGACTGCCACCATGCCGCGTTTACCCATTTCGGCCATCCACTCCCGCAGGGCTGAAATAACGATCTCACGACCGATAATCACCAGTGCGGGCAGCGTCAGGATCAGCGTGTCGAAACGCTCAATTAACAGTGCAAGCGCCACGGCGACCATAAGTTTGTCTGCCACAGGGTCTAAAAAGGCGCCGAAGGGTGTCGACTGATTCCAGCGGCGGGCCAGGTAGCCATCGAGCCAGTCGGTGACCGATGCTAGGGCAAATAAACCAGCGGCAACCGGCATGCTCCAACTGAAAGGTAGATAAAACAGTACTACCAGTAGAGGGATAAAGACGATTCTTGCCAGTGTAAGTATGTTGGGTATATTCATCGCAGGGCGCGATCCTTGCCGGAGAATCATGAAAGTCGGAGTGTAATGTGCGGGTTATTCTATCCCCCTTAGCGCATTGCATCCATGTTAAGAACAAGTTTATCCATTCAGTGCCGTATAAATGGTCTCTGCGAGGGCTGCATTAATTCCGGGCACCCTGGCTAGTTCATCACGGCTGGCCTTTTGTACGCCCTGTAGGCCACCAAAAAAGCGCAGAAGTTCACGCCGCCGTTTAGGGCCTATGCCAGGAATATCCTGCAAAGTAGACGTGCGTCGCGCTTTGTCTCGCGCTGCCCGGTGGCCTGCAATCGCAAAGCGGTGGGACTCATCGCGGATATGCTGGATTAAATGCAGTGCCGGCGAAGCCGGATCTAAAGGTAGCGGGTTATCGCTGGTCTCTAAGAAGAGAGTTTCCAGCCCGGCCTTGCGAGTGGTTCCTTTGGCAACGCCTAGTAGGATGATGTTGGTGACCGAAAGGTCGTTTAGTACCTCGCGTGCCATATTGAGCTGCCCTTTGCCGCCATCCACAATCAGAATATCGGGGGCCACTGCTTCTCCGTTTTTTACCCGCTTCAGGCGCCGCGTCAGCGCTTGTTGCATGGCGGCGTAATCATCCCCTGCTGCGATGCCTTCAATGCGGAAGTGGCGATAGTCACTTTTACGCGGGCCTTGGTGGTCAAACACCACGCAAGACGCCACGGTGGCTTCGCCCTGGCTGTGGCTGATATCGAAACACTCAAGCCGCTCTGGCAGTTTTTCCAGTCCCAGCGCTTTTTGCAGTGCCTCAAACCGCTGAGTGAGCTGGGTTTTATTGGCCAGCTGTGATGCAAGCTGCTGCTCGGCGTTGGTCATGGCGAGGTGCTGCCATTGGGCGCGATGCCCGCGCACTTGGCTTGCTACTCTGACTTTTTTGCCTGCTTGCTGAGAGAGGGCATCGGCAATCAGAGTGCTATCTTCCAGCGGGAGGCTAGTAATTACTTCTCGGGGTACGTTATGCGGCTGGCCAAAATAGTATTGACTAACCACTTCGGTCAGCAGCATTTCTGGCGGCAGGTCTAGATCATTCTTTGGCGTATGGTGCCGAGCGCCCAGTAGACGACCATCACGCACGCTCAATATGGAGATGCCGAGTGCGCCAGTGCGTTGGGCTAAGGCGAAAACGTCTGCGTCGCCGCTCTCGTTATCCACAAACTGGCGCTGCTGCAGCTGGCGTAGCTGCTGGATTTGGTCACGCAGGCGTGCGGCCTCTTCAAAGTGGAGCGCTTGGCTGGCTACTTCCATCTCTTGGGTTAATAGCTGGGTCACGTGCTCGCTTTTGCCTTCTAGGCACATCACCGCATGTTCCACATCCCGGCGATACTCCTCTTCTGAGATGTAATCAACACAAGGGGCGCTGCAGCGCTGAATTTGATACTGCAAGCAAGGGCGAGAGCGGTGGGCAAAAACACTGTCTTCGCAGTTACGGATGCGAAAAATTTTCTGCATCAGTGTCAGGCTCTCTTTTACGGCCCCGCTGCTGGGGTAGGGGCCCAGGTAGCGGCCATCGTCGCGACGCTGGCGTGCTCGCTTATATTCCAAAGCGGGGTAGGGGTGGCGGTCAGTGACAAACACAAACGGGTAGGATTTATCATCCCGTAGCAGGATGTTGTAGGGCGGGCGAAGCTCCTTAATTAATGTTTGTTCAAGCAGCAGTGCTTCGGTTTCGCTACGGGTAACCGTAATTTGAATATCGGCAATGCGTGCCACCATCGCCTGGGTTTTGGTATTGAGCTGGCCGCGGAAATAGCTTGCCAGCCGTGCTTTCAAACGCTTCGCTTTGCCGACATAGAGCGTGTTTTGCTCCTCATCCAGCATGCGGTAAACACCGGGTGAAGTGCTGACAGAGCTTAAAAACTGCTTGGCATCAAAAGTCATAGCTGGGCATTGGAGCTCTTAAACGGCAGAAGCTGCGATGGTAGGTCTATCCCATAGTGGCGTCAAAACCTTCGACTAGACCGTGGCGTAAGGCGAGATGGGTCAACTCGACATCACTGGTGACATGTAGCTTATCAAACAAGCGATAACGGTAAGTGTTAACAGTTTTAGGGCTAAGGTGTAGACGGTCAGAAATATCTTGTACTCGCTGACAGTTGACGATCATCAAAGCAATTTGTAGCTCGCGATCAGAGAGCTGGTTAAATGGGCTATCTTCGTCAGTGAAGTGGGCGAGTGCTAGCCGCTGTGCAATTTCTTGGCTTATATAGCGCCCGTTGCGGAAGACTTGGCGAATGGCATCGGTCATTTCCACCGCATCAGCCCCTTTGCTTAAAAAGCCCGATGCACCGGCTTCAAGCATGCGCCTCAGGACGCTGTCCTCTAAGTGGGCGGTAAGAATGATAACCTTAATGTCAGCCAGGGTGCGATGAATACGCCGTGTGGCTTCTAGCCCGCCGATACCCGGCATACGAATATCCATGAGGACAATGTCAGGCTTTAGTTGTCGGCACTGGGCGACGGCGCTCTCTCCATCATCCACTTCGCCCACAATTTTAATATCGGACTCTTCGTTTAGCAGGTGGGCGATGCTGGTTCTCACCAGGTGGTGATCATCGGCAATTAAAACGTTGATCAAAGGTCTGGCTCCTGCAGGTAATCATCGTGGACTCAAGCGATACGCACGCTGCGAACCTATAGAGTGCCACAGCTCTCAGCAAAGGAGAATTAGATGATGCTGGTTTGCTTTAATGCTTGACTCTTACAGTGCTGTGGATTAGTATTCGCCCCGCTGCACGAAGCTGGCAGCATGTGGGGCCTTAGCTCAGCTGGGAGAGCGCAACACTGGCAGTGTTGAGGTCAGCGGTTCGATCCCGCTAGGCTCCACCAATATTTCTAAACGCTACGTTATTTATAACGTGGCGTTTTTTTATGGTGCGCCAGGCATGCGCCAGGCATGGCGCGCAGCGCCAATTAGGCGCTATCCGGTCCGCCGTGGTGGTTGGTCGGATGACTTGGGGGTGAAAGTCCCCTACGGACCCTGATAGCGGGAACCGTTAGCTGAACAGCAAGGGTGTTCGTCGTGAG